>JAADFS010000113.1 GCA_013152795.1 Deferribacteres bacterium | reverse complement strand
GCCATGTCAAAGAGCTTGAGGCCATGAGAGAGGTCGCCGTATCGGTTGCAGACAGCGTTCAGAAGAAATACGGGATCAAGGTGCCTTACGCCGTAGGCACAATGATCGAACTGCCGCGCGCGTGTGTGACCTCTGATGCGATTGCCAGCGTTGCGGATTTTTATTCCTTCGGCACCAATGACCTTACCCAGACGGTCTACGGCCTTTCAAGAGACGATGCGGGAAGGTTCCTGCCGTTTTATGTGGAGAATGGGATACTGAAAGAGGACCCGTTTATTTCCATTGACATTGACGGGGTCGGCTCTTTTATGAAGATCGCGGTGGAAAAGGGTAGGAAGGTCAAGAAGAACCTCAAACTCGGGATTTGCGGCGAGCACGGCGGGGAACCGAGATCTGTCGAGTTCTGCCACAATATCGGGCTTGATTATGTGAGCTGTTCGCCTTACAGGGTTCCTATTGCAAGGTTTGCAGCAGCCCAGGCTGCGATAAAGGGCAAAAAGAAGAAAAAGAGATAAACAGGTTATGAGGCCGGCGGGAAAGCATACCCGCCGGCTTTTATTTTATATGGTTGGTACAGTGAATTTATTCTCAAGCGCTTTTTTCCTTTTCTTCCGGTAATATCTCATTGCCAGCGTTGCCCCACCGGCTAAAAAGAGCAAGGAGCTTACAGGCTCGGGTGTGACCGCCATGTTGTAGTTAAGTGCAAGTTGACTGTAAGTCGAATATGAAGTTGATTCACTCGGCGCAAGCGAGCTTATACCGAAATAGACCTCGAGCTCATGCCCGACCGGGATGGGGATGTACAGCACGCCTGAACCGGTGGCATCAGGAGAAAGGGCGAATGTCCCATCAAAGAGATTCCCGGGCTCTGTCAGGTCATCTATCTTTAACCATGCCTCTGATAAGGGGCCGCTATCCGGATCGTAAATACTGTAATCGTAATCATATGAAATCACGAAGAAAGGCATGTCTGCCGTATATCTCCCCCAGAATTCCGCACTTGCATAAGCGCCTCCGCCGAAATGCCCCGTACCCTTTGCACCTGCAAGGGTTTCCATGTATGAGCTTTCTATGTTGCTCCGGCCATGAAAAAAGAAATCGTCTGCATCTGTTACTTCCGCATTTAAAGGGGGTACCGGCCCTGTTGCCTCGTCCGTAGCCTCGTCAAACACATCAAAGTGAAGATATGAAGCTCCGTACGCATACGCCCTGTACCACTCGTAAGACCACGGCACCTCTGCAGCGCCCGCTGACAGCGGCGTAAAAAATAATGCGGCAATAATTGTAAGTTTCGACAATAATCTGAAGTTTATCATTTTTTGTCCCCTCCTTTTTGATACAGCGCATTATTTATTTATGCAAAAAGGAAACACCTCCTTTCCTCATACCGCATAGCGGTATGACAAAATCTCGCGGAATTCTGTTTGAAAATCTATTTAAATTAGAAGGTGGTCTGGATGAAATTTTACAACCAACAGTTCAAAAATCATTGCGGAGTCGGCCCCCGTATTAACCCAACCCCATTAAGTTACCTGTATTATTGACCAAAAAGGAGGGATTGTCAAGTAAAAAATCAGGCCCTCGCCCCCGCAAGTGGCACGTCATGTTATTGCACCGGGAAAAAGGAAAGATTATTTGCCGGGTTTATAAATAAAAACCTGATTGCAGTGTTCGCAGAAGTTTGCCCTGTCTTCCATATATTGGCCGTCTTTGAAATATTCTACATCCATAAGGCGGATTTGCGTGCGTTCGCCGCTCTTTTCACAGACGTGCTCGATAACATCCCTGTCACAGTCGAGGTAGGTATAGCCGTCAATAACATTGGACAGCAGTGCAATTATCTCTGTCTCTCTTTCGTATTCATCCATCTTGCCGGCCTCCATAATTAAAAGTATCTGATTTGAGCGATTCAATATTTCGTCGTCCCGGCTGTCCGGAGTCTTTGCCTGTTTTCAGAAGAATTCCCGGCAGACTGCCATGCCTGTTTATACAATACAAATATTAGTATATCATTTTTTTTATCCGGTATGGTATGGGACTTTTCACAGGTGTATTCTGGATTTATGAGGGGCAGGTTTTAACCGGCACCCCCTTCCTGCAAGGTCCTGCTTTTTTTCTGTTCCCTGGATGGTCCGGCGAAGTTCAATTATCTGCTTCATCCCACAGAATTATCAAAAGCAAACGCATTCCCATTATATCTATTGTCAAGCAAGCAGTTTAACGGTTTTATTAAAGGTTATAACAACGGGTTGATTCTATTATATTTATTCCGTTAAGTCAAGAAAATTGTCATTGACGGACTTCCAGGTATACAGAGGTGCCTCGCAAATATCATGCCGCTGCCTGATTCTTTTGTTTTACAGGGAGTTATGAGAACAGGATGGCTGGCAGGTGTAATACTGTTTGACGCTGCTTTACACTTTTTAAAGAATACCTTGAATGCGGGGGAAAGTTATTAAACCTTGATGTTGCATAAACCGGCACGCTTTCCTTGCCCGCAGGCGGTATTTTTATTGCCATTGCAGGGTAAATGCAGGATGTAAGTGGATTAAATATTGTATTTTCTTCGCAGGCTGTAAACCGAAGGCCTGCTGATACCCAGGACCCTCGCCACTTTGGAGATATTGCTGTTACAGTGTTTCATTGCCTCGATCAACTTCTGTTTTTCAATGGTGCATCTGACTTCTTTCAGGGATTTTACGCCTTCCATCTCCATGGGCGGGATATTTATATCCAGTTCGGCCGGGGTGATATCCGGTCCCTTGGACATGACGACGGCCCTTCTTACCTTGTTTATGATCTCCCTTACATTGCCGGGCCAGTCATAATTCCTGATGGTCTCTATTGCCTCGGATGTAAATGACCTGCTCAGATTCATTTCCCTGGAGAACTTGTTAAGAAAATATCTTGCAAGGATCACCCTGTCTTCCCCGCGCTCCCTTACAGGGGGGAGGGCAATGTTAAAGGCATCCAGCCTGTAAAACAGGTCTTTGCGAAACAGGCCCTTTGCAATAGCGGACTTAAGGTCTGTGTTGGTTGCGGCAATCAGCCTTACATCGACTTTTTTCCCGCCGTTTGCGCCGATCTTTTCAAGTATATTGTCCTCGAGGAATCTCAGGAGTTTTGATTGCAGATTTACGGGGAGTTCTCCGATTTCATCAAGGAAAATGGTCCCGCCGTCTGCATATTCAAATTTTCCTATCTTGTCTGTATGGGCGCCTGTGAAGGAGCCCTTCGTATAGCCGAAAAGTTCCGCCTCGAGGAGGTTTTCCGGTATTGCGGCGCAGTTTATCGGCACAAACGGTTTGTTCCTCCGCGGGCTTCTCTCATGGATTGCGGTTGCAGTCAGTTCCTTGCCCGTGCCGCTTTCACCGGTGATAAGAACGGGGATGTCAGTAGGCGCCACCTTTCTGATCATGGAGAAGACATTGAGGATACTCTCGCTCGACCCCACAAACTCTTCATTAATATCAAGGTTTTTGCCTATCTTTATGATTTCAACATCTATATAATTGAGAATCTTGTAAATATCCTCTATAGAGAAGTCTTTACTCTTTTGAAGCAGTCTCTTGTGAAAGGATTCCTTTTCATGTTCGATAATGTAGTCCTGTGAATAAAAGTTGAGACTCCAGCCGCACCTGTCGCATTTCCTGAGTTTCTGGTTGTTTTTTTTGCCGCAATAGGGGCACGAAAGGTCATCCCTTATATTATCCCTGATGTAATCCCACAGTTTTATTTTTGCATCCCTGTTGAGATTATAAAAACGCGTTGCAATACCCTGTTCTTCAGTACGGACTATCTGACCCAGAATTTCAAATTCTCCGTGCCGGGGCAGGTCGTATTTAAGACCGATGATCTTGTTTTCAGCCGGAGGAGCGGGAAAATTAATAAACCCGCCGCTGAGACTGAGAGAGGTGAACCTGGATCTTTTTTCCGTGATTCCTTTTCCGCCGTTATTGTCAATCAGGATATTGACGGGCAAATCGACTTCACATCTGACATCTAATCTCGACATGTTTTTTTCTCTTTTTTTACCGATGGACAATCAAATTTGGATTCAGCCGGGTTTTTTAAAAGATAACATAAAAAAACACGCTTGTCAATATTTTTTACACGCGGTTTTACATAATTTTTTACCCGGGTGAGTATTTGTAAATACAAATAAATGTATTATAATACCCTAAACAAACAAGGAGGGGTAATTAATGGTTAAAAGGATTCTGCTTGTCGCTGTACTGTCAATCATGATTTTTGAGGGCGCTGCATACGCTGCCCGTACCGACGGAGAGATAATCTTCAGGGACACCCTCTACGGTACGGCAATCGGAGCGATAATAGGCACTGCTGTTTATCTGGTGGAACAGAAACACTTTGGCCCGAATCTTGCGGCGGGCATTCTTGTGGGCTCTGTGGGGGGTATGGTTTACGGGTTCGCGGAGACGGACAGTCTTATAGAACTGAAGAATGATGAAATAAAGTTCGCCCTTCCCACACCGACAATACGTAAAGAGGAAAACGGCATACTCTATTCAGCATCCATTTTGAAGGCGAGATTCTAAACCTTAATGTTGCATAAACGCGGCAAGGGAGGCTGCCGCAGGCGATGTTTTTATGCCACAGTAAGGTAAATAAGGAGAATGAAGAGAAGGGATTTCCTGAAAATCGCGGTTATGGGTGCCATAGGATGGGGGATCGCCCCTGGAGTAATGGCGCAGGACATGACGGCCCCTGCGCGGGCCTCTTTGCCTGAGAATTTCGATTACAATAATATAAAGGATTACCTGCACAGGATGGAACACTTTGACGAGCCGCAGGCAGGCGATGTCCGGATTAACATGGCGGAATACCGGGTGTTTGAGTCTGTGGTTATGAGGCTCAGGCGGCTCCAGCAGCTCGTGGGGCATGGCAATTTCCAGAAGTTGAGCTTTGACAGGGGCATCAGGATTGCCCGCACGTACTCGGAAGTAGGGGAATTCACGAGGGAGGAAACCGCGTTTATGGAAAAGATATTTTATACGGATGCCTCGCTGTACGGTTTTTTCGGAGAAAAAACCATGCCCAATATTACCGACAGTGTGAGGGTAAAGGATGTTGTCAGGGTTCCTTATCCTTATACCGGAAACTACCTCTACAAGGGCACGCCCCTGGAAACCTTTAAGAAGATCAGGCGCCAGGTAGGGGAAGACGTGAGGCTGACCTCGGGAATACGTGGCATCATGAAACAGTTCCTGCTGTTTCTGAATAAGGCCTACAGGCACGGAGGCAATCTTTCCCTGGCGTCGCGGTCGCTTGCTCCACCGGGATATTCATTTCACGCCAATGGTGATTTTGACGTGGGGCAGGCCGGTCTCGGCGCGGACAACTTCACAGGGCGTTTTACAACCACAAAAGTATATAAACGGCTTACTGACCTCGGCTATCTTACACTCCGCTATCCACGGAAAAACCTGCTCGGGGTGCGGTTTGAGCCCTGGCACATAAAGGTCCCCGCATAAAGTTTTCCACACATCAATAGATCTTCAGGTTTCATTCCGCCTCCTGTGAACACCATACCCTCCGTTTCCCGTTCTGTTTTTATATCCGGAAATAAAGTTTTTCAGGAATATACCGACAAACAATTAGTGACGATTCATTATTAAGGGAAAGGTTATGCCGAAAAGCGAGAGGCCTGTCCCTTTAAGAGGATAACCGGACAGGGGCGGACAGTAATTGTAATGGAAGACCTGACTATATTGATAATTGAAGATAACCCTGTAAACATGAAGCTCATAAGGGACCTTCTTCAACTGGGCAGATACGGGATACTCGAGGCCAGTGATGCCAAGACCGGTATCCAACTGGCGAGGGAGCATAAACCTGACCTTATCCTGATGGATATTCAGCTTCCGGGGATGGACGGACTGAGTGCCACCCGGATAATCAAAAGCGACCCCGCCCTCAGGGACATTCCCGTAGTGGCCCTGACAGCACATGCAATGCACGGGGATGACCTTAAGATGAGGGAATCCGGCTGTGACGGATACATAAGCAAGCCGATAGATACAAGGAGTTTCCTGAAAAAGATATTGCAGTTGATGCAGGAAAATACAGAACACAGGAAATCCCCCTACAGAAAAAACTTTAACCATAAAAACAAAATCATGATTATTGATAATGACCCCCTGAACATAAAGTTATTAAAGGCAAGGTTCCCGCACGACAAGTATGAAATAATCAGTGCATCGACCACTGAAGAGACACTGGAAAAGGCGGTCAATGAATTCCCGGATTTAATCCTGCTGGACTTTACGATAGCTGATATGGACAGCTACGACGTGACCAAGAAGCTGAAAAGCAATCCTGCCACCCGGGATATCCCCATAATCATGATAACCACCCTCGATGGAAAATGTGATGAGGAAAAGGCGCTGATGACGGGTGTTGACGAGTTTATCGACAAACCGGTCAATACCACAGAGCTTATGGCAAGGATAAATTCCGTAATACGCCTGAAACAGTACCAGGATCAGTTGGCCATACACAGGCAGTCCGCCGAGTTCTTCGCCAATTCAATGAAACGTGAGGCGCCGTCACCGGGGACGACGGATTCCCCATCCGTGCTTCTTGTGGAAGACAGCGAAAAGGATGCCAGGCTGATTCAGAACTACCTGGAGGGGCAGCCCTACAGGATTTCCATTGCCAGGGACGGCGAAGAGAC
Organism: Deferribacteres bacterium; assembly: GCA_013152795.1. Lineage (GTDB taxonomy): Bacteria > Nitrospirota > Thermodesulfovibrionia > UBA6902 > UBA6902 > JAADFS01. Next base: position 1,410 of record JAADFS010000113.1, on the reverse strand, counting down.
GATATCCATTGTCCAGAAGGAGAGGACAGACCTTATCCTCCTGGACATAAACCTTTCTGACATGGACTGTTTCGAGATATGCCGCCGCCTGAAGGGAATGTATCAGAGCAGGCACATACCTATTATAATGATCACCCGCCTGCAGGATATGGAAAACATGGACATGTGTATTGAACCCGGTGTTGATGATTATCTGATAAAACCGATCAATTTCCGGGAGCTGCGCGCGCGTATAAATATCCTGCTTAAGAAGAAACTGTATATGGATACATTCTATTCCAATTACGAGGGGGCCCTGAATCCTTCAATAATCGACCCCCTCACCGGGCTTTACAATCATCCCTATTTCAAACGCTTTCTGGAGCTTGAGGTGAAAAGGTCGCTGCGTCACGGCTATCCTGTAGGCCTTGTCATGATCGGTGTCGATGAACTTGATCGTTATAATGACTCCTACGGCCGTTCAACAGGGGACATGATATTAAGGGAACTGGCCCGGGTGATAAAAGGCAACATCCGTGAGATCGACCTGGCCGCCCGGTACAGCGATGATGAAATCGCAGTCATATTGCCTTATTACAATAAGGACAACGCCCTGATCGTCGTCGAAAGGATACGCAGGGCGTTCGCTTCACATTCTTTCCAGGATAATGCACCTGTCAGGCCGGCTGACATAAATCTCTGCATGGGGATCGCCTTCTGCATGACCGATGCGTCCACCGCGGAAGAACTGGTCCTGAACGCCGGCAACATGCTTTACCTGGCGAGGAAGGAAAGGAAAAACCGGGTTTGTATTTACAGATAAAAGCTACAGGAGGAATATAATATGGAGTTTTATATCAGAGATATAAGAGGCAGAGTTAAAAAGATTCTGATTCTCGCCGGCCTCTGTTTTTTAGTGTTATCCTTGCCTGTCCATGCCCTGGAGGATCTGAACCAGATCGATATAACGGAGCTGAGCCTTGAGGAACTGATGGACATGAAGATCACCTCCGTGTCCAAGAAGCCCCAGAAGATGTATGACGCCGCGGCGGCGGTCTTTGTCATCACGCAGGATGATATACGGCGATCCGGCGTCACGAGCATTCCCGAGGCGCTGCGCCTCGTACCGGGGCTTGAGGTTGCCCGCATCGACGCCAACAAATGGGCGATCACATCACGCGGCTTTAACGGCCGTTTTGCCAACAAACTGCTCGTACTGATCGACGGCCGCAGCGTCTACACTCCTCTCTTCTCAGGGGTGTTCTGGCAGATGAAGGACACAGTGCTTGAGGATGTGGAGCGTATCGAGGTGATACGCGGTCCCGGTGCAACGCTATGGGGCGCAAACGCGGTCAACGGTGTTATAAACATAATAACGAAGAACGCCGAGGAGACACAGGGCGGGCTCGTGAGCGCGCGTATCGGCACCGA
>JAADFS010000112.1 GCA_013152795.1 Deferribacteres bacterium | reverse complement strand
TAAAGCGATAAGATATTGGAAGTAAGTCTTTATTGCAGGAAGTAACGGAAAGTGAATTTCAAAAGGACGTCAAAATGCTGTGCAGAATATTTCCTTAAGGAATCGCAGATAAAGCTTTTCCGGCAGGCCCTCCTGCCCGCAGGCGATGTTTTTATGCCGCTGTAAGGTAAACATCAGAAAACAGTCAGGAGAGAGATGGCAAGAATAGTTATTATAGGAGGTTCTTTCGGGGGGCTCACGGCCGCATTTGACCTGCGGCGGCACCTCGGGAAAAAGGCCGAGATAGTATTGGTCTGCGACACGGATAAGTTTGTCTTTATCCCCTCGCTGCCGTGGGTTTCAATGGGCTGGAGGAGTCCGGGAGCCATTACGCTTCAGCTTGAAAGGATGCTGAAACCCAAACGGATAAAATTCCTTCATGAGGAGGCCGTGGGAGTAGATGCGGATGCATCAAAGGTCATTACAAAAAGACAGGAAATCCCCTACGATTATCTTGTAATAGCCACAGGCCCTGACCTTGTTTTCTCCGCAGTGCCGGGACTGGGGGAGCATACCGGCTGCATTTTCACGCTTGAACATGCGGTGAGGGCGAGGATCGCCCTGGAGAGATTCCTGGAGAATCCGGGGCCGGTCGTAATCGGCTCTGTGCAGGGTGTGAGCTGTTTCGGGCCCATGTATGAATATGCCTGCGAGCTGGATACGGAACTGAGAAAAAGAAAGATGAGGCACAGGGTGCCCATTACATTTGTCACATCAGAGCCGTATATAGGCCATTTCGGGATCAGCGGACTCAGAAACTCAAGGAGGATAATGGAGGATGAATTCGCCGTCAGGGACATAAGGGTTATCGCGAATCAGGCTGTCGAAGAGTTCATACCCGGCGAGGTCAGACTGAAGGACGGGACAAAACTGCCGCACAGACTCGCCGTGTTTGCACCGCCGATGGCAGGTGTCAAGGCGGTATTTCATCTCGGCAACCCAAAAGGCTTTATCCCCGTAGATGAGCATTACAGGCACACGCGTTTCAAAAACATCTTCTCGGCAGGGGTTGCCGTGGCCATAGCGCCTCCCGAGCAGACCCCCGTACCCACAGGCGTACCCAAGACAGGATCCATGACCGAGGAGATGGCAAAGCAGGCTGCCGCAACCATAGCCGGCGAGATAACCGGCAAGCCTGTTCCCGAAGCAGAGCCTGTGGGGGCTCTATGTATCATGGACATGGGCAATACAGCGGCGCTCATGAAGGCGCGGCCCGTGCTTCCGCCGAGGCAGGAGGCTGTGCTCAGGGCCGGCGTTATTTATAAATGGATGAAGCTCGGGTTTGAGAAATATTATCTCTGGAAAATCAAGAGGGGTTTGACCCAGTTGCCGTAAGGCGAAGAAAAAATTTTTCCGATAGAATTGCAGATTTTCGCAAATTATAAAATATGAATATATTCCAGCAAAACAGCCTCTACGAATTTTTGTTCATTAACCCGTGGCCGTGGTGGTTCGGGGGTGTACTGATCGGCCTGTTTGTGCCGTTTTTCTATCTGACAGCCAACCTCCCGCTGGGGGTCTCGACCGGCTACGGCAATCTGTGCAGGGCCGTCCTGCCGGATACAAAGCTTGAGGCATTGAACACGCCCGCGTACCGGAAGATTTTCACATGGAGGGTGTTCTTTATCGCCGGTATCATCCTCGGCGCGGCACTGGCAAGGATTCTTTCCGGCGATTACGCCCTTGTTACTGAAATGGGCAGGTTTGGTGCAACGGTAACGCACTCGTTTTCTCTGACTGCGGTCTGGTTTTTCAGCGGCGGTATCCTGCTCGGATTCGGGGCGCGCACGGCGGGGGGCTGTCCCTCTGCGCATACCATACATGGTATTCCGTGCCTGGCGCCGTCGGGCTTTGTCGCCACGGCCGGGTTTTTTGCAGGCGGGCTCTTTGCAGTAAACCTTATTTACCGGATTCTGTTTTAAAGGAGAAAAAAACTATGAGAAAGCCGTATATGTTTCTGTTTCCGGGCATGATTTTCGGCTTTTTGCTGTCAAGGGCCGGATTTTCCGATTATGATCTCTTTATGGACATGTTTCTCTTTACAAACCTGAAACTCGTATGGACCATGTTCACGGCAATCGGGGTTGCAATGCTTTCAATGTACCTGATCAGGAAGTTCAGGGCACGTTCACTGACCGGTGAGCCGGTACGTATAAAGATAAAGTCACTGCACAGGGGTACCCTTGCCGGAGGGCTGATATTCGGCGTGGGATGGGGAATGAGCGGGGCCTGCCCCGGGACGGTTCTCGCGCAGTTGGGAGAGGGAAAGATTCCCGCTGCATTTACATTTTCAGGGATAGTCTTCGGGATATACCTGTTCGCCATCCTTTATCCCAGGTTGAAAAAACTGGGCGTCCCGCTGGAATGAGCTTGATGTTGCATAAAAAGGAGAATGGCAATGAGGCACAGGAAAAATTTTTATCCGGCATTATTCGTAGTGTTGTTTTTGATATTGGCCGTCTTTGTCGCTTCATCACATGCCGTCACACTGGCTGATGCCATAGCAAAGACACCAAAGGGTGTTGAAAAAGGCATGATCAATCCCGATGCTGCACCGGGTTTTCTCAACATCCCGGGGGCACCGGAAGTCGACTATGTGTGGGCGTTCCTGTGGGCCGTCTGGGTCGGCTGGATATTCTCGACGGTCGGCGCCTTCGGCGGCATAATGGCCGGGGTGGGGCATATAACCATCTTCGGGCTCGGAGATTATGCAAGGAGCTTTAAAAACACAAGCCCTGTCCTGAACAGGCTGGTCACCGACAGCATAAGGGTCTCGAACCAGTGGCTCGTAAGTCTGAGCGCCCTGATCTCATCAATAAACTATTACCGGATGGGCAGGCTGGTGCTGCCCCTCGGGATAGCCCTTGCTCTGGGTTCCGTGACGGGCAGTATCATTGTCCCCCTTGTTACGGCTGGCAGGATCAGGCTCAGCGAATATATCGGATACTTCGGCCTCTGCGTGTTTGTGATCGGCGGATTCCTCTTCTATGAGACCACATCCCGGGGACAGGCCCGGAAGAAAAACGCACGGGCGGCTGCAAAGGCTTTTGAAGAGGCGGGCGGCGGAAGAAAAAAACGGGGGGCGTCTGATCTCTCTGACCACGGTGTAAGGATAGTACAGTGGAGCCTGCGGCGCGTGAGGTTTACATTCTATGGAGTGGAATTCAGCTTTGCTCCGGTTATCCCGCTTACCGGCGGGTTCCTCATAGCGGCCCTGGCGTCTTTTCTCGGCATAGGCGGAGGTTTCCTGTTTGTCCCGTTTCTTACAAGCATTGCAGGGCTGCCCATGTTCCTTGTCGCCGGGACATCCGCGCTTACAGTCCTTATCGGGATGGTGGTGAGTATTTTTTCATACATGGTCATTAAAGGCATCGTTGTCTACTGGCCGTTGATCGGTATCGAGCTGTTCGGAATCTTTGCCGGCTCCATGCTCGGGCCGCGTACTTCAAGGTATATTCCCGACATATGGCTCAAACGGCTTTTCGTGGTGCTCGCGCTTTATGTCGGGATCAGATATACGTCAAAGGGTTTTTTAGGCTACAGCATAGTGCCGCCGTTTTAGCGGAGATTGATATGGATTTCCTTGCTCTTCTATATGCACAGATGGATAGAATCCTGATGCCTTTCTACAGGTTTCCGGACAACCCAGTGGCCGGTTATTACCTGGGGACTTTCATCCTTGCCCTGGGCTGTGTAATAACCGGGAAATATTCAGCATCACTTGCCTTTCGTTTAAACAAAGGGAAAATAACCCGTGATACTCATGAGACAGAACATTTCCATGCCCTGTCGATTGAGGCGCTTAAGGCAGGTGACAAGGCTGCATACACAGCCTGCAACAGCATTGCCAATGAGGCATGCGGCAATGCATTTTTTTCACAGGTCGCACTTTCAGCTTCATACCTCTGGCCGGTATTTATCGCCCTGGGCTGGATGCAGTACCGCTTCGGCGAAGTGGACTCCGGCCTGCCTTTTTCAATCCCCTTGGCAGGCGATACCGCCGGTTATGCAGTTACATTTATTCTCTGCTACATCTTTGCCCGTATATTGTACGGAAAAATGACGGCCTGACCTGCTACTGCATTGCCGTCAGATTTTTGCTGACGAGCTTGGTCATCTCAAACATCGAGACCTTTCTCTCCGAATACAGCCTTCAGGTTGGCGTCGGCAATGATGTTTCTCCTGTTCGCCTTGTCCTGCAGGTCATGCTCCTTGATGTACATCCAGAGCTTTTTGGTGACCTCTGTTCTCGGAAGGGGTTTGCTTCCGACTACCTTGGCGAGGGCCTCGCTGATCTGCACCGGCTTCATGAACGCATTGTCCGTCTTTTTCTTCTTGACATTCTTAACTGTGACCTTCTTTTTCATTGACTTGCTCTTTGCAGCCATTGCCTCCTCCTTTTTTGAGTTTAATGTTAGAAAAATCCTATCAGAGAATCGGTATCCTGTCAATAAAAATTTTTCAATACAAGAAGGAATGAGTCCGTAGCCTGACATGGCGTCCGCCTTGTTATATTTTGGTGGCGCTTTTTTTGATTCGGGTATAAAATAATCCAACGAATACGTTTAGGAGAGGTGGGGTATGATCCTTGAAAACATCACAATGGCCGACTTTAAAAAACACCTTGAAAAGACAAAGACGATTGTTTTTCCGTTCGGCACGATCGAGGAACACGGCAATCATCTTCCGCTGAATACGGATACCCTGATTGTATACGAGGTTCTAAAACGTGCAACCGGAAAAAGGGATGTATTTCTTGCGCCGCCTTTATATTACGGCGTATGCACCACTACGTATCAGCACCCCGGTACAATAAGCATAAGCGCGGAAACACTGAGGAGACTGGCCTCGGATCTGGTAAAGGACGCCTACAGGAAGGGCCTGAGAAACTTTATTCTGATATCAGGCCACGGAGGCGGCATTCACATGTCCGCCTTAAGGGAAGCGGCGGAGATCCTGGTTGAGGAGCTCGATGGGATTAAAATGGCGGTTGTATCTCCGTATTACATCCTGAATAAAGAGCTTGCCGGGCTTGCGGAAACCCCGGGGGACCTGCATGCAGGTGAGATAGAGACATCCATCATCCTCGCCATTGCGCCCGAGCTGGTGAAAGGGACATCCCCGGAGGAATACCCGGTACAGACCAGCCCGTTTGTGGTAAAAGACAAGCTCAGGTACTGGCCCGGCGGGGTATGGGGCAATCCAGCGAAGGCGAGCAGGGAAAAGGGTGAAAGGGCGATTCAACTGATTGCAGATAAAATAACCGATATTATCGATACCATGGAAAAAGAGGAATACCCCTTCCAGCCTTGATTCACCTTACAGCGGCATAAAAATACCACCGGGGGCTCTCTCTCCTGCCGGTTTATGCAATATTGAAGGTTCAGGCTTATATCCTCGCATCTTTAAGGGCATCTTTGCACGGGCAGTTTCTCTCTTCGGGTATGAGTGAAAAGACCGCCTTCAGGAGCCGCTTGATCTTTTCCGTTGAGTCTTTCATGGCCTCCATAACCTCGGCGACGGTGAGCTTCGTGCCGCTCATCCCGGCTGCATAGTTGGCCACTACCGATATTCCTGCATAGCATATCTCCAGTTCCCTTGCAAGCGCAGCCTCGGGCATTCCGGTCATGCCCACGACATCGCCGCCGAGTATCCTGAAGCCTTTTATTTCCGAGGCGGTCTCAAGTCTCGGGCCTTCCACGGCCACATATGTTGCTCCCTTTTTGAGGGCAACCCTGCTGCGCCTTCCGGCTTTCAGGATTATCCGGCCGAGTTCGGGACAGTAAGGCTCTGTAAAATCTATATGGACCACACCGTCCTTTCCGTCATAATATGTGGACTTCCTGTTTTTTGTCATATCCAGAACCTGCTCAAGGACGACTATGTCGCCCGGCTTCAGCCCCCTCTTGATGCCGCCCACCGCGCTTATGGACAACACCCTGTCGACCCCGAGCTTTCTGAAGCCCCACATACCCCACATATTCGCCCTGTAGTTGATCATGTGCGGGGGGATGTCATGATGACCTCCGTGACGCGGGAGAAAGAACACCTCTGTCTCGCCGATCCTGCCGGCAAGATACCGGTCCGACGGTTTTCCATACGGAGTGGAGATGTTTCTCCTGTTCTTTAAAACAAAGCCCTCGATTTCATAAAGCCCGCTTCCCCCGATAACGCCTATCTTCGACATATCCTCCTCCTCAAATTAACTAAACCTTACAGTGGCATAAAAATACCGCCTCCGGGCAGTAGGGCCTGCCGGAAAAGCTTTATCTGCGATACCTTCAGTATAACACAGGACACCCCCTCCCCGGCCCTCCCCCGTCAAGGGGGAGGGGGAACAGGTCTTTATTCTGCACCCTGACAACTGCACCCTGCACCCTCTACGATTATCCAATCGCCTTATAGCCGTTGAACCCGCAACCCGTAACTCGCAACCCGCAACTTTCCTGCCCATTTATGCAACATTAAGGTTAATTGGTTCAGGTTTTTTTTACGGAAATCCTGTATTTCTCGATCAGGTCGTAAAGTGTCGGCCTGCTTATTCCCAGTTCTTCCGATGCGCGTTTCACATTGCCCCTGTGTCTTTCCAGGGCGCTCTCAACAAGGTCCCTTTCAAGCCTTTTACGTGCCTCCCTGAGCATAATGCCTTCATAACGTTTACCGGGTTTTTCCCAGAATGCATCTGTTTCAGGTTGCTCCTCCAGACCGAGATGACAGGGCTCTATTATATCGGCATCCGCTGTAATGACCGCTTTCTGCAGTTTGTTTTCAAGCTCCCTGACATTGCCGGGCCAGGGATGTCTTTTAATCGCATTAAGCGCGGAACGGCTCAACCCGCTGATTCTCTTCCTGAACATCGCATTGTATCTCTCAAGAAAGATGTTTGTAAGCAGTATGATGTCATTGCCTCTCTCCCTAAGCGGGGGGATATCAATGGAGATAACACTTATCCTGAAGAATAGGTCCTCCCTGAACCCGCCGTTTTTCATTGCCTGCTCCAGGTCTGCATTGGTGGCGGCGATTATCCTGGTGTCTATCTCTATATCCTTTGAACCTCCCACACGCTGTATCTTCTTTTCCTGAAGGAATCTCAGGATTTTCACCTGCAGCCTTGCGGGCATCTCTCCGATCTCATCAAGGAAGAGGGTACCTTTATCCGCATATTCAAATTTGCCGGTCTGCCTGGCGTATGCGCCGGTGAATGCGCCCTTCTCATAACCGAACAGCTCGGATTCAAGAAGATTCTCGGGTATGGCACCGCAGTTAATGGGGATAAAAGGCCCCTTGCTGCGCAGGCTCCTTTCGTGTATTGCACGCGCCACCAGTTCCTTACCCGTGCCGCTCTCCCCCCTTATCAGCACGGCCACATCAGTGGACGCAACCTTTTCAATAGTCGCAAATATCTTCTGCATCGCGGGACACTGGCCGATCATGCCGCCGAATCCGGCCTCCCTGTCCAGGACCATGTGCAGCCTGCGGTTTTCGGCCTCTATCTCTGAAAAGTGAAACGCCCTTTTTATGATCACCCTGAGCTCATTCATGTCAGCGGGCTTGAGATAATAATCATATGCGCCTAACTGAACCGCCTTCAGGGCATTCTCCCTTTCCTGATTGCCGGTTACAACAATCACTTTTGTCCCCGGAGCTTTCTTGAGCATCTCATTCAGACATGAGAATCCTTCGGCCGTCCCGTTTTCATCAGGAGGAAGCCCGAGGTCCAGAATAACCACGCGGGGCTGTTTTTCCGTGAACAGCCGCATTGCATCAGGCCTGTTCAGCGCCTGAAGAACATTATATTCCTTTGACAGGCCCCATTTCATCTGTGTCTGGATATCCGTGTCATCTTCAACAACAAGTATGTCTTTCATAGCCTTTATGTAACATTAACCTTATAGTGGTATAAAAATACCGCCTGCGGGCAGGAGAGCCTGCCTGTTTATGCAACGTTAAGGTTAAGGTTTAATCCCCCCTCAGTGGTAAATAGAGGAATACATCCGTTCCCCTGCCTTGCCGGCTGATCACCTTCAGCCTTCCTGAATGCGCATCCACGATTGCCTTGCACTGGTAGAGCCCTATGCCGAAACCCTTCTTTTTGGTGGTCTGAAAGGGCCTGAACAGGCGTTTTTCGATAAACTCAGTGGACATCCCACAGCCGGTATCTGATACCTTTACAAAGGCCATGTCATTCTCCCTGCCGACCACCACCCTGACATCTCCCTTCCTGTCCGTTGCATCGAGCGCATTTATTATCAGGTTAATAATAACCTTAACAATCTCTTCTTTGTCAAACCTCGCCTTTACGGATTCCAGTTCCTCATAGGACAATCTTGAAGAGCCGTTAAGTTTAAATTCCTCCACAACAGACCTGACACATGCACCCAGGTCGGAATATTCAGGCTTAAGGGTTGTCTTCTTTGAGACGTTTTTGAGCTTTTCAACAATATCCCTGATCTTCTCAGAGGTGTTTGCAACAGCCCTGACCGCATCCCTCTGGAAATCGGGGTTGTCAATATGCTCGCCGGCGTTCTGTGCTATGAGTGAAAGCCGCGCGGCTGCGTTTTTGAGATCATGTACGATAAAGGATGACAGTTTCCCCATGGCCTCCATCTCCCTTGCCTCCGCCAGTTCCTCGGATAACTTCGCATTAAGGATAGCCGCTGTGGACTGAGCGGCAAGTGTCTTCAGGAGGTCATAATCCTCGTAATCATAGTCGTCGCCTGCAAGCCCCTCTCTCAGGACAATAAAACCTGCAAGTTCATCTATATTCAAAAGGGGCACGATGAGGCATGCGTCGGTGGCTTTAATGAATTCAGAATCAGCCTCAACGGCCTCCCGGCAGTTTGCATCATGGATGTTTATGACCCATTTCTTGTTACGCATGAATTCCGTAAGCCCCCTGCCGGGCCTGATTTCAGTACGTGGTGCATCCAGGGCACCGGCACAGGTATACTCCCCGCTGCCCTTTTCCCTGAGCCATATGGAGGCCCCCTTTACACCAACGGCGTCCCTGAAGCCTTCCATTACAGCGCCGAGCAGGTCTTCAAAGGAGTGTTTCATGGAAATGCGCTGGGTGAACTGCAGCCACCTCTCCCTGTAGTCGTACTTCTGCCTGTAAAAATTCTTGCTTATGAAAACAGCCGCCCTTCTGCGCAACTGCTCTGAAAGGATAATCGCAAGAACCAGCAAAGCGCCCGCAAATCCGAGCAATGCCGTAATATTTTTACCGGTCTCCGGCCCGAGATAGCGCATTCCCTCTCCTATCAGGCCGAGGCCGACAAGGTACAGTCCGACAATAAACAGGCTGAGGGATTTGAGTATAATCCCCCTTGAGACGGATATCTCAACATCCATTACTTTATGCCGCAGCAGTGAAAACCCGATCAGAAGGAGTGAAATCAGCGTCACCCCTGTTCTCACAGGCAGAAGGTTCAGGTTTACTGCATGGTAAAGGAGCGCATGGCTGTAATAGAAGATGTTTACCGCGATGATCCCGCCTGTGCCGATCAGGGTATATTTAAGGTTCCACCGGTTCATCCCGGAGGAGCTCTTCAGTGTTGCTTCAAGGTTTATAATCGATGCCACTGAATAAAGAAGAAGGAGCATGTAGAACATGTACCCCCCTCTGCCCATAAACAGTATCCCTTTCCCTGCAACTTCCGGGGGGGAGAAAAAAACCTCCAGGGGCGCTGCAAGAGAGAATATCAGGGCAAGAGGAGACATAATGATCAGAAACCTCGAGACCCTGCCGGCAGTGCCCCAGTAGTTCCTCCTTGCAAAACTCAGCGTGAACAGGAGCCAGGAAAAGGCGGCAAGCGCCTGGCTTGCAAGGACAAGCCTCTCCCACAGTACGGCAGGTTCAGGCTCCAACACGCTCATTGAATCGGCTGATATCACAAGGGCGGTTGACAGCAAGCTTACAAAAAACGCTACATTGGAGAGGCGCCTGTACCTTCTGAAAATAACTGCAAAGGCGGTGAGCAGTGCGATTATAATCGTGATTGCCGAAATCACCAGCATAAACATTCCATTTCCCTTCGGTTTGCGTAAATACCGCCTGGGGAGAGCTGCCGTGTTTGTGCAACATCAAGGCCGGGAATCTGTTTCAGAAGGAATCTGCCGCCGACCGGCAAAAAGGCCATCCCGATATCACGTCCCCTTTTTTCTCTACCATACAGGTGTATAAAAAACCGCTGTTCAGAGGGTGCAGTTGTCAGCGTGCAGGTTGCAGGAAAAACATAAAATTCCATTCTGTGCACCATGATGCACCCCGAACTCTTAACCTTACAGTGGCATAAATATATCGCATGCGGGCAGGAGGGCCTGCCGGAAAAGCTTTATCTGCGATACCTTCAGGAAATATTCCGCACGGCATTTTGACGTCTTTTGAACTTCACTCTCCGTTATTTCCTGCAATGAAGACTTATTTCCAATATCCCATCGCTTTATAAAGGTTTTCCGGCAGGCCCTCCTGCCCATTTATGCAACATTAAGGCTTACCTGATCCGGACGGACGGACGGCTGCCGCCTGCCACTTCCCCGATGCAGACAGCGTACTCAATGCCTTGACTCTTCAGTTTTTCCGTCAAAAGCGCCGCCTGGGAGTTTTCGACCGCTATGAGAAGCCCCCCCGAGGTCTGCGGATCGAATAACAACTCCTCCTCCTCTTTGGATATCTGCGTATCTATCTCTAAAAACCCCTCGCACAGTTTTCTGTTGGGCCTGTTGCTGCCCGTGGTTTCCCCCCTGCGGTACATCATTAGGGCGTTAGGTAAAACAGGAAGCCTTTCGAGGTACAGTTCTATCCGCATCCCGCAACCCCTGGCCATCTCAAGGGCATGTCCGGCAATACCGAAGCCCGTCACATCCGTACATGCGTGAATCTCAAAATCCAGCGCCGCCTCTATGGCCTTCCCATTAAGAGAGGCTATAAGTGGAAGCAGCGGCTCCAGGGCTTTAAAGGGGAGTTTGCCGGAACGGCATGCATTGAACAACACCCCCGTACCGAGCGGCTTGGTGAGGATCAGGGCATCCCCCTCGCGGGCGCAGCAATTGGTAAGGATGCGTTCAGGGTGAACCACACCTGTCACTGCAAGGCCGTACTTGGGTTCATTGTCATCGACCGAATGTCCGCCGGCCATTGAGGCCCCTGCCTCCATGACCTTGTCGTTTCCACCCCGGAGGATCTCTTTTAAATATCCCATGTCGAGTTTTTTTGTCGGGAACATCACGAGATTAAGGGCGGTGACAGGCCTGCCGCCCATGGCATAGACATCCGAGATGGCATTGGCGGCTGCAATCTGTCCGAACCAGTAGGGGTCGTCCACAGGAGGCGTAATGAAGTCCACGGTGCTGATGACGGAAATATCCGGTGACAGGCGGTACACCGCCGCATCATCGCTGGTCTCAAAACCAACGAGAAGATCGGGGTCATCTGAACGTTTCAGTGATTCAAGCACGTCCGACAGAACTGTGGACCCTATCTTGGCCGCTCACCCGCAGGTACGGGCAAGCCCTGTCAGCGTCGCTTTTTTCCCGGGAGAAGCCATCCCACCTCCATAACACCTTACAGTTGCATAAAACTATTGCCGGAAGAGCTTTATCTTCGATACCTTCAGTGGTAACAGCTCAGCCCCCTCCCCCTAACCCCTCCCAGGGGGAGGGGGGACTTGTTTCTTCCTGCACCCTGACAACTGCACCCTTAATCTTAAACTCAGAACTTTGAACCCGCAACCTGCAACTCGCAACCCGAAACTCTCCCGCCTGTTTGTGCAACATCAAGGTAGAATTTAACGAAATATTAAATAAGAATCACGGGAATGTCAAATCAGGGGATCAGCGGGAACTTGAAACCCTTACAATCGTCTTAACATTTCCCCTGGGATTGAAGTCCCCGGTTACTTCAAGATGTCTCGGCCTGAGAAGGGCTTCCAGATCACTGAATATCCGGTTTGCGGCAGCCTCGTGAGATATGTTTTTGTCCCTGAAACTATTCAGATAGAGCTTCAGGGACTTGAGCTCCACTATGTATTT
>JAADFS010000111.1 GCA_013152795.1 Deferribacteres bacterium | reverse complement strand
CGCCCTTGCAGTTGAATTAAACAAGCAGGCGGGCAAGACAGGTAAAATCCAGGATGTCCTTGTTCAGGTTAAACTCTCCGGCGAAGCTGCAAAGCACGGAATTCCGGAGAATGACCTTCCACGGCTTCTCGATGCAATCATGCAGATGAACAACCTGAGGCTCAAAGGCCTTATGACCATGCCACCCTTTTTCGCGAATCCGGAAGAGACGAGACCATATTTCAGGAAGCTGAGGGAGATCGCAGAAGGGCTGGTTCAAAAGGGATTTCCTGTAAAGGAATTATCAATGGGCATGTCAAATGACTTTGAGGTTGCAATTGAGGAAGGAGCCACGCTGGTGCGGGTGGGCACGGCGATCTTCGGGAGGAGGGATTAATGAAAACAGGCTTTATAGGCGGCGGTAACATGGCTGAGGCCCTGATCAGGGGGATGACTTCACGCGGGATGAAGGACATTATTGTATCAGAACCACTGAAAGAAAGAAGACGGCACCTTCAGAAAACATACAATATAGAGACAACGGAGGCCAACAGGGATATAGTGTCATCCTGTAATATAATAATCCTTGCGGTCAAGCCGCAGAACATGGATGCGGTGACCGGAGAGATACGCGGAACGCTCACGGATGACAAGACCGTCGTCTCCATTGCCGCAGGCATTACCACTGCGTATCTGACATCAAGACTCGGGACGGGAAAGATTATAAGGGCCATGCCCAACACACCTGCGCTTGTGCGTAAGGGTATGACCGTGATCTCTCCGTGCGAGGGTGTTTCCGGCGGGGACATTGCTGCTGTCAGTGACATCTTCAAGTCCGTCGGTGAAGTCATCACCCTGCCTGAAAAATATATGAACGCGGTAACCGCGCTTTCCGGCAGCGGGCCTGCATTTATTGCGTACTTTATTGAATCCATGACTGAAGGGGGGGTGAAAACAGGGCTCGGCAGGGACGAGGCGCTTAAGCTCGCCGTCCAGACACTGGCCGGTACAGCAGGACTTCTCGATACGGGCATGTCCCCCTCGAAACTCAGGGAGATGGTGACATCTCCGGGCGGCACTACAGAGGCGGGACTGAGGGTCTTTGAGAGCAGGGGGCTGGCGGATACGGTTGCAGATGCCCTGCAGGCGGCGCGGAAAAGGGCCGAAGAACTGGGGCGGGGTTCTTGACAAATCACCCTGCATCCTACATGATGAGTAAACTTAATGGTGCATAAACGCGGCAAGGGAGGCTGCTGTAATAAATGAACTAAAGACTGTTTTCACACTGGATAAAAAAGATTTCCATACTACAAGCCTGGACACTGCAGGTATTTCAATATTATATCCTGAATAAGGGAGGAGTTAAATGTTTATTTTCGCCAATCTGTTTCATGCTGTGGCATATATCCTGGATGTGGCCCTGACGATTTACATGTGGATAATAATCATATCCGCCTTGTTGAGCTGGGTGAATCCCGACCCATACAATCCGATAGTCCGCTTCCTGTATTCGGTCACCGAGCCTGTTCTGAATCCCATAAGAAGGCGCCTCGGCTTTTCAATGGGGGTGGACATATCACCACTAATAGTAATACTTGTCATCATGTTTATCAAGTATTTTATAGTAGCGTCACTGTTTGATATAGCTGCAAGGATGAGATGACAATCAATATTTGCATGCAAATGCAAGGAAAATCCAATATATCCATGGGGGTCATATGAGAATAACACCGCTTGACATTCAGCAAAAACAGTTTTCAACCAAGTTCAGGGGCTTTGACATGGAGGAGGTCGACTCCTTTCTTGAGCTTATAAGAGAGGAAATGGAAGAGCTTCTCAGGGAAAATGCCAACCTGAGAGAGGAGGCCAGGAGATTCGAGAAACAGTTGAAGGAATATAAAAATCTCGAGACAACTCTTAAGGATACGCTTGTCAGCACCCAGAAGATGGTTGAAGAATACAAGAACAACGCAAAGAAAGACGCAGAGCTTATAATAAAGGAAGCCGAGTTGCGGGCAGAGGAAATCGTCAAGGAGGCACAGAACAAGGTCATCAAGATTCATGAGGATATCACGGACCTCAAGGGTATCAGGAGGCATTTCAAGGAGGAGATGAAGAGGCTGATAGAGAGTCACCTGAGGATGATGGAGTTCGACAGGGAGCGCGAGGAAGAAACCCCGCATGAGGTATAAAACAACCGCCCCTGGTGAAAGCCCCTCCCCCCGCCTGACGGAGGAGTGCAGTTGTGCAATCCTTGCCGGCGGCGAAAACAGGAGGATGCCTGTGCTGAAGGCCTTTATCAGGATCAGGGGGCAAAGGATTATAGATAGGAATCTCCGCCTCATGAAACGACTCTTCAGTGAGGTCTTTATTGTCACGCACAGGCCGGAGCTGTACCTGTACCCCGGTGTCACGCTGCTTGCCGACATCTATGATACGAGAGGGCCCATAGCCGGCGTCTTTACCGCTCTTTTAAATGCCTCAAACCCGTGGGTTTTCATATCCGCCTGTGACATGCCGTTTATAAACGGAGCGGTCATAGAGTATATGGCGTCGAAAAGGGACGGTTATGATGCGGTGGTTCCCAAATCCTCCCGCGCGCGCGGCTCTGCTGAGCCGCTTTTTGCCTTTTATTCGAGAAGGCTGCTGCCCTCCATGGAGAAGGCCCTCCTGGCGGGTAAAAAGGGCCTGAAAGATTTTTTAAGCAATAAAAGAGTACAATATATTTCACGGGCGGAAATAAAAGGGATCGACCCGGAGGGAGTATCATTTATAAATCTCAATACTCCTGAAGATGTTGAGATTTATTTACGGCCCGGTGATAAACCTTAATGTTGCATAAATGGCAGGAGGGCCTCCCGTAAAACCTTTATAAAGCGATAAGATATTGGAAGCAAGTCTTTATTGCAGGAAGTAACGGAGAGTGAATTTCAAAAGGACGTCAAAATGCTGTGCAGAATATTTCCTGAAGGTATCGCAGATAAAGCTTTTCCGGCAGGCCCTCCTGCCCGCAGGCGATATTTTTATGCCACTGTAAGGTTTTTAAGATTGTATGAACTGGCACAATGAGTTCTGCCACTGTAGGATAACCATTTAGAAAAAAAGCGGAAAGGAGGGTGAGATGTTCGGTCTTGGAGCAACAGAATTACTTATCATCCTGGTAATCGTTGTGATTCTTTTCGGCGCGTCAAGATTACCCGAGATCGGCAGGGGTATTGGAGAGGCGATCAGGAATTTCAAAAAATCCACATCCGAACCCTCTGAGATTGATGTGACACCGGGTAAAAAGCCCGGCGAATCCGGTGAGGGCAAGGAAAACCAGCCGTAAGTGGAACCGCATAAAACCTTTGCTGAAATCAATCTCAACGCCCTTTCCCGCAACCTCAGGGTTGCGAGGGAAAAAACGGGCAACAACAGCAGCATACTGGCTGTTGTAAAGGCCGATGCTTACGGGCATGGAGCAGTAACCGTATCAAAACACCTGATAAAAGAAGGCGTCTCTGTTCTCGGCACGGCCTTTACAGGCGAGGCCGCAGCCCTCAGGGAATCGGGCATAAACATTCCCATAGTTGTCTTTTTCGACAGGGATAACATTGATGCGTACTTCAGGTACGATCTTACACCTGTGGTTTTTGATCTCGCCACTGCCGAAAGACTCTCCGCCGAGGCCCGCAGGCGCAACCGCCTGATTGCAATCCACATTAAAATAGACACGGGCATGAGCCGTGTCGGATTCGATACAACGCGCGCACGCAGGGACATACCGGAAATAGCACGCCTCAAAAATATACGGCTTGAAGGGCTGATGAGCCATTTTTCGGATGCAGACCTTCAGGACAAGGAATTCGCAAACCACCAGTTGAAGGAGTTCATCTCTCTCGGTGATGAACTGAGACGGAAAAAAATCACTTTCAAGTATTATCACATGGCAAACAGCGCCGCGGTGATAAGCATGCCCGCCGCCCATCTCGACATGGTAAGGCCCGGCATTATGCTCTATGGCTACTCATATCCGGCTGCCGACGGCCTTGAGCCTGTACTGAGCCTGAAGAGCGGCATCCTGATGCTTAAAAAAGTCCCCATGGGCACACCCGTAAGTTACGGCAGGACGTTTATAACGGAAAGGGAAAGCATCATAGCGACAATCCCGGTCGGGTATGCGGACGGGTACAGCAGAAAACTCTCCAATACCGGTGAGGTGCTCATCAACGGAAGGCGTGCGCCCGTAGCCGGAAGGGTCTGCATGGATACGATAATGGTGGATGTCACGCATATTCCGGACGTCAGTTACAGGTCCGAGGTGGTGCTGATAGGCAGGCAGGGAAATGAAGAAATCACCGCCAGTGAGATCGCCCGCAGGACCGGCACCATTACATATGAAGTCCTTACATCCATCGGTCAGAGGATAAAACGGGTGTACAGGTAAAGACAAGGGGGCAGTTGTCAGGGTGCAGAAAGGACGAGTGCACCACTGTGAACGCTTATACTTATATAAAAGCAAATAGTTGCACATCCTCCCGTCATCTTGCATCTTGTACCGGAAATCCTGTATTCTTTTCAATGTCATGAATATGTTAAAACCCGAAGAACAGCTCAGGCGGATCAAGGTCGGCACAGCAGAGATACTGGTTGAAGAGGAGTTGATCAGGCTGCTCCGGCATTCTTACGAGACCGGTGTCCCTCTGAAGATAAAGGCCGGTTTCGATCCCTCCGCCCCTGATATCCATCTCGGGCACACCGTGCTTCTTGAGAAAATGCGCCAGTTTCAGGAACTGGGGCACGAGGTGATATTTATCATAGGGGATTTTACGGGTATGATAGGAGACCCCACAGGCAAGTCGGAAATGAGAAAACCCTTGAGCAGGGAAGAGGTGCTCAGGAATGCCGAAACCTATAAAAAACAGGTCTTCAAGATACTCGATCCCCAGAAGACACAGGTGAGATTCAACAGTGAATGGTTCGCTTCCATGGATATAATGGATTTCGCAAGGCTCGGTTCCATGCAGACAGTGGCAAGGATGCTGGAGCGTGAAGACTTCAAGAAGAGATTCCAGAACGGGCAGGACATCAGCATACTCGAGTTCTACTACCCGCTGCTTCAGGCATATGACTCTGTTGTTCTCAGGTCAGACATCGAGCTCGGCGGCACTGACCAGAGATTCAACCTGCTCATGGGAAGAAGCATGCAGAGGAAGATGGGAATAAAGGAACAGGTCGTCATCATGATGCCCCTGCTTGAAGGCCTTGACGGCGTCAACAAGATGAGCAAGAGCCTCGGCAATTACATCGGAGTCACGGATTCACCCAAGGAGATGTTCGGAAAGATAATGTCCATCAATGACGTATTGATGGTCAGATATTATGAACTGCTCAGCCATATTTCCGTAGATGAGTTGAACGAGCTGAAGAACGGCCTCAAAAACAACTCCCTGCACCCCATGGAATGCAAAAAGGCCCTCGCATTTGAGATAGTTCAAAGGTACTGGGGGAAAGAGGCGGCGGTAAAGGCAAAAGAGGAATTTGAGAATATATTCAGAAAAAAGGGCCTGCCGGATGACGTACCGGTTTTCAATCTCGAGGCAGAAGACACGGATACATGGCTTCCAAAAATAATGAAACTCTCCGGCCTTGTCAAAAGCACGGGCGAAGGAATACGGCTCATAAAACAGGGCGGTGTGAAAGTGGATGGCGAGAAATGGACGGAGCCGGATAAAAAACTACCGCCGGGCGAGCACCTGCTGAAGGTGGGCAAGAGAAGATTTCTGAA
>JAADFS010000110.1 GCA_013152795.1 Deferribacteres bacterium | reverse complement strand
GGACAGTCGAGGCTGTTTATGAAGTCTATCTGCCTGTTCAGCAGCCTGAAGGCAAAGTCCCTGTAGTCGCCGGCAGCAGGGTCGAACGCCCGGACCGACACCAGCCTCAGGGCGAAGAACGAGTGCCAGAGGCCGGATTTCCGGATAGTATGTATATATGGATTATCCATGTGATATCTACACAAATATGGCGTTGTCGTCATCCTGCAGTAATGTTGAGATGTCGACGCCCTGTGTTTCTATTAGTTTAATGCACGCCTCGCAGAGGATATAATATCGTATGTTGTCTTTCTTTTTGTCTATTATCCTTTCTATTTCCCTCTTCGCCTTTACAAGCTTTGTCTCTGGGAGCAAGCATTCAAACACAGAATAGTTGACCCTTTTTCCTCCAAAGTCCAGCAAAGTATTCATTACCTTCAGCCTGCGCCGGTCATCACGGATGTCATAGGCAACAACTACAAAGTAAGCATTTTTTGCCATGTTCAATATCTTCCAACGAACGGATTATACATTCTTTTCTTACCGGCAAGGTAATCCGCAAGGGCCTTTGCCTGGTGAAAAATTATCGTCTCTATGCTCATCCTGTGCTTTCTGAACCGCGTCTCTGTCTTTAAACGGCCCAGAATCTCGTTAATTATAATCTTTTTCGTTGAAGAGGAGAGTTCCCCCTGAGACAATCTCATATCTTTCCCTCTGGTGAACAGGGAAAATACCGTCCTGTCAACAACGTGGTGCCTGAACTCTTCAATAAGGTCAAACGTCAGGGTTGGGGTTCCCGGCTGCTCTTTGTGAAGGTAGCTTATCATGGGATTCAGGCCGGCCTGTATCAACGCCTGCCATATTCTTGGGTATAACATACTGTAGCCGTAGTTCAGACAGCAGTTGACGATGTCTTTTGCACCCTGGCGCTCCCGCTTGACAAAATCCACATCATCCTCAAGCAGTATCCCGACCATGTTCCAGTAGTAGGAAGAAGACCTGCCTTCTGCTGCCATGAGACGTCCGCGAAAGAGGTCATAATCCTTGCTCCTCTCGATATCAGCTACACTTCCCATAATGCTCTCCATCTTCTCAACGGCAAGCTCGCACTGTTGTGAGAACTCTTTATCGATTCTCCTCCTGTACTTGAGGAAATACTTCAGGATGTTTATTTGATTGTTGATCTTGCCTTCAACAATAGACGCAGCGATCTCATAGCTTTTTCCGTTATAGAACGCCTGCAGCTGTGCTATACCTACGCTTGTGTCCGGAAGAACCGGAAGGTAAAGTTTTGCGGTAGGTTCGCCCTTGTAGTTGAAAAAATCTATAGGAATTCTATTTTCAACACATAACTGTATGAGTCCGGATGTCAGTGAAACTCCATAAGCTGTTATCGATATATGATCAACTTTTGTCACTGCAATCTCTTTTATTATTTTTCTTCCCTGCTTGAAAATGATCCGGCCTCTTTTCCTTCCAATAAGGCACCTTGGTGTAGAGACCACAAGGTTGCCTGTAAGTATACGTTTCTTGTAGTATTCTCTCTTCTTTCTTTTTATTTTTCTCTCAGCATCAACATGAGTACTTGACCTCTTTTCATCTCCGGAAGACCGCGATTCCGGCTTATGGGCATTGTCTCCGCGTCCGGACCTGCGTTTTGCACCCTTCCATGCAAAGTCTATTATTTCGTTGATGAATCTTTTGGTCTCTGTGTGGGTTCTATTCTTCAATGGTTCCAGGGCCATGAGGGTTGTAAGCACTTTCTCCTTTGCAGGCAACTCACCACTGGTCTTCTTTCTTAACAGAAAAATACTTGTCTGCAGTTTCATGTATTCATCAAGGGCGTTTATCTGGTACTCAGGGGCAAGCGGCTTATAGTAGTTCTTCAAGCCCTTCACTTCGCTGTTCATCTTCCTGATGAATTCCGGAAGCGGCTTATTCAGGTGGGCTTTACAGATAAACTTCAATTTATTCTTTATTCTCATAAACTTGGCATTATCGATCTTGAGGTGCTCACCCTGGAAAAAGAAGCCCATGTAAACAAATCCCTTCTTGACGTTTCTTACCGCAGGATTTGGATTCAACCTGAGCAAAAGCTTCTCTGTAAGATATTGCCGGGCATCACGTAATGCATTACGGGCGTCGACCTCATTATGCGAGAGGATAATGAAGTCGTCACTGTAGCGAACAAGCCCGTATTCGTGTTCAACCATGTACTTGTCAAAGGAATGCAAATATATGTTACTCAGAAGCGGACTGATTATACCGCCCTGGGCAACGCCCATTTTTCTGTCCATCCAGTTACCGTCTGCGTCAACATGCCCGATACATACCCATAGCTTTAAGAGATTGAGTATCTCCGGTTCCCATATCTTTTCCTTGATCTTCTCAAAAAGCACGTCGATGTTTATCGTGTCAAAAAACTTGTCTATATCACAAATGGTCACCCAGACTCTTTTCTCTGTCCTTATCATATGTCTGACCCTTCTGATGGCGCGAGCTGCTCCTTTTGAAGGGCGGTATCCGTAGCTTACGTCAAGGAAAACTTTTTCAAAGATTGGCTCTATGGCATTGCGAACCGCCTGCTGCGCCACCTTGTCCCTGATGGTCGGCAGCCCGAGCCTCCTTTTCTCTCTGGACCCTACAGACTTGGGTACAGCGATCGAGTAGTACGGCTCAGGAGTATAGGTCCCTCTCTCAAGATCACTCTTAAGACCTGAGAGGTAGCGTTCAGCCTCTTGATCAAAGGCTTTAATGTCCCGTCCGTCTATTCCTCCGGCAGAACCTTTCCTTCTCACTTGCTGCCAGGCGTTGAACAGACTATCCATCGCACAGACGGTTTTAAAGAGCTTGCCCATGAAGATAACGGTTAAAGACGGATAGAAAACTTCCCTCTACTTACAGCATCGACAAACATTACATAAATAAAACCCATTACTCTGACACCCTCGGGAAGCGCCACGATTCCTTCTTGTATTTCATGTTTTGAAGGACGGCAATATGCTTTTCGAGCTCCTTTATGAACGGCAATCCCTTGTTAGCGGAAATCCTGATGTAGTCGTTTTCCCAGTGTCTGACATTCTTCTGTGTCCAGACGCCTGAACACTCATACAGGACATGCCCCATCAGACTGATATCAACCTGGGCATAAATCACGGCAAGGTAATAAATAAAGCAGAAAAGATTATCATACGTACACTGAATCGGCATTGATGTTTTCCGGGGAAAGCGGGCTTCGATTATAATCGGAATCACATCCGGGAGGCTCGGGCTCATCCTGATAAATTCGTTGTCCCGGGAGACGAGCAGAATCTTCCGGTTATGTCCCTCGCCTGCAAAAGATGCATATGCGTGTATGATCTCTTCGTCCTTACTGTTGGCCCTGACAGTTTTCAACTGGTCACAGTCCGTTTCATGGCGCACACGGTTATACTCAAGAAACCCGATATATCTTAACCTGTCAGCCAGCACATTCTGATTCAACAGGTTATATGCAGTCACCCCGATGATATCAAACAATTCACTCACCATCTTTTTACGTATCTTGCCCCTCCGGTTGGTCAGCTCCGACCTTACGGTTTCAGAAAGTATGAAATCAACATTGGGAGCATCACTGAATCGTCTCAGGTGGTTCGAGTATATTCTGTCCCTTAAAATATTCGTATCAAAGGCAATATAGTAGACATCTCCACCCCGTATGACCGACTGCAGAGAGGCTTCAGAAATATAGCCGTACAGCCTGTCGAGCCCGTCTGGCTTCAGTACACCGCTTAGGAAAAAAGCATCCTGGAAGTGGGAATATTCCGGCACTTCGTCTGAAAGATAGCGTTTTCCGGCTTTGCTCTTCAAGTGTTTAAAAATCTTATCGTATTCATTGTTTCTCGCAATGGCATGTATCTCTGGACCCTCACTCTTTATTGATATTTTGCATAGCTCATACCCGTCGAGCATAGGCGCTGTCACGGAAAAAGTCACGGTATTTCCAGATCTCAACAGCGGATTAAAAAAGATCGGAAGATATGAGCATGGAACTATACTTGTTGTCATAGTGACAGGTCCTCCAGGGCATCGACATTCAGCAGGTTGTAAAGCCTCTGTTCAGTGAGGGGAACAAGCGGATAAGGAGTTTCCCTGTATACAGGTGTTGAAAACTGATGATAAAGAACTGTTTTGACAACCTTGCGGTTTTCCTTTGCAAGCAGCATAAGTGAAGCAGGAATGTAGTTCCACTCCGCCGAGGTAACATCAAGCACAACCTTGTTTCCTGCCTCCTTTTCGGCCTTGATGATCTCCTTTACTGCACTTACAAAGCCTGGAATGTTTTCATCATCAAAAGGGTGCTGATCAACCAACAGGTTGCCGGGCTGCAGATACCGGCCTGATATTTCCTGCAACCACCTGCTCGTTTTCCTCAGCTCTTTGGAGTTCTCGGGAACATAGAAAAGTCGGCAGACGGAGGGCTCAATCCACTTCTTGTCAACCGCCGCCCAAAACGGATTCAAAGTTTCAAATATATTGGTCGAAACGACCCCAATATAAACTTGCATATACCCTCCATTATATCAAAAAATCCAAGTGTTTACATTTTTTCACCTCTTATTTAAAGCCTCTGAAACTCACTAATAATTACGGGCTTGGCATTCCATCCCCTCAATCCCCTTTCAACGGGTCACTGTTCCTAAACTCTAATCCTTTTTAGGCTTCGTGCGCTTGGCCTTTAACAGAGTCTCAATCCCCTTTCAACGGGTCACTGTTCCTAAACCCGAACTTCTGGAGAGAATCAGCGACGCTTACAGCGATAAGCGGTCTCAATCCCCTTTCAACGGGTCACTGTTCCTAAACACGGCGATGAAATCGCCAAAGTCGCGGCCGAGGGCAAAACCCCGGTCAGTCTCAATCCCCTTTCAACGGGTCACTGTTCCTAAACTATAATGCCCTTGTGGGTCGTGCAAGATTAACTCAATTAGAAAGTCTCAATCCCCTTTCAACGGGTCACTGTTCCTAAACTTTTGAAGGAAAGAATTTGTCTTTCGTGCGGCGAGGTGGTCTCTTGGTCTCAATCCCCTTTCAACGGGTCACTGTTCCTAAACGCGTAGAGTGTGAACACCAAAGGTGGTGCTCAGCAACCCCTGAAGTCTCAATCCCCTTTCAACGGGTCACTGTTCCTAAACTTCCTGAAGGACTTCTGCCGCGCCACTGGAGTGGAGTCTCAATCCCCTTTCAACGGGTCACTGTTCCTAAACACCAAAAACGCTTTATTTAAAATATAATGTTAAAGGTCTCAATCCCCTTTCAACGGGTCACTGTTCCTAAACAAGATACACTCTATATGAACGGCGCCAAGCGGCGCATGTCTCAATCCCCTTTCAACGGGTCACTGTTCCTAAACATAGGATCGATCATTGTCGGTCTGCTTGGGGGGCTGCGCCCATTGGTCTCAATCCCCTTTCAACGGGTCACTGTTCCTAAACTACACTTGCTACGAGATCGCAAAAACGCTTGGAGGCACCAGAGCAGTCTCAATCCCCTTTCAACGGGTCACTGTTCCTAAACTTGTGAAAAGAGATACGCGGAGCTTAGACTTCCGCCCAAAAGAGTCTCAATCCCCTTTCAACGGGTCACTGTTCCTAAACCCTGATGCTTTAATAAGGAGAAAAAAATGAAAAAAATATAATATCAAGTCTCAATCCCCTTTCAACGGGTCACTGTTCCTAAACACCTTAAATCATTATATATTCCCGCCTCTGACATGTCAAGCATTTTTTGCTGTA
>JAADFS010000109.1 GCA_013152795.1 Deferribacteres bacterium | reverse complement strand
TCGAAAAAAGCACCTCAAGCTCCATGTCCCCGTCCTCGCCGACCTCGCCGCAGGCGTCGGCCCTGCACTGCCTGCAGTGCGTCATCTGGGGAATATGCTTTCCGCATTTTTTACGCATTATATTAACATATTCACGTGAAGGCCGTTTAAAGTGTTCAAACGCGGCATTGGGTATCAGTGGCATTATATTCATTATATCCGCCCCCCTCCTGCCTGCAAACCACGCTATAAACGGGATGTCGTTGTCATTGACCCCGGGTATCAAAACGGTATTGACCTTTACGGCGAGTCCGGCCTCAACGGCCATGCTCAAGCCGGCCCACTGATTCTCAAGCAGAATGCCTGCCGCAGGCCTTCCGCTGTAATATTCGCCCCTGTACATGATCCATGAATATATTTTCTCAGCGACTTCCGGCAACACGGCATTGATGGTCACCGTTATGCTTCCGACACCTGACTCCACAAGCTCTTCGATCCTGTCCGGAAGCAGCAGCCCGTTGGTGGAGATGCAGAGGATCAGTTCAGGATACTCCCTGTGAACAGCCCTTGAGACCTCCAGTGTGGCATCATTCGCCAGAGGGTCGCCCGGTCCCGCTATCCCGATAACGCTCAGGCGTTCATTCCTTTCCACCAGTGACCTCACCCTTTCAATGGCTTCGGCGGGAGTCAACACCGCACTCGTGATCCCTGGTCTTGATTCATTGGCGCAATCATATTTTCTCGTACAGTATCCGCACTGTATGTTGCACGCCGGTGCAACGGGAAGATGTATCCTGCCGAACCTGTGATGTGCGTTTTCCGAAAAACACGGGTGATTTTTCATGGCAGCTCTGTTTCTGTGAGGCCTCCTGTGTGACATTTTCCATTCCTCTCTTTCTCCCGAATCTCCGACTCAGGTTATCATTGCCGTGGCAAAAAACATCGCCGGCGGGCAGAGGGGACTTGTTTCTTTCCGCACCCTAAACTCAGAACTCAGAACCCTCCCGGCGGTTTATGCAACACTTAATGTTAACCTGATGCAATAGGCATACCAGCTATCAAACATATTGATATCAGTATCTTCTGTATAATCAAGCCCCCGAAAATACAACAATAATGTCCCGACCGCGTCAAAATTGTAGCATTCCCGGAGGAATGATTCTTTGAATAACTCCCCTCCCGCGGGCTCTTCTGCCCGGATATATAAATAAAACAACGATTAACAAAAATACCTCGTACCGCCCCGATTGACATTTAAGAAACGAATATGTTTGAGTCAACTACTACCACCTGAGGTGATAGTTGACTTAGAAATCAACTTGTCCTCTTTAAACAATGCAACCCCTTCTTCTTTGGCAAGCTTTATCATCGAAGCGGTAAACCCTTTTTTACTGAAAAGACAGAACTGCTGCTTTCTTGTTCTGCTGCCCCATTGAACCTTCTTTGCCTTCTGCTTGAGCGCATCGTATATATCGGTACCTACAGGTTTTTCCGACCATTTGACTTCACCAAAGAGGATGGTGTCGAGGTCCCGGTTAAATGCCACAATATCTATTTCCTCGTTGCGGTCCCACCACCTGCCGATTGCGGTAAACGGAAAAAAATTATCCATGTGATTCCTGAGTATTTCGATAGCTGTTTTTTCATAGATGATGCTCAAATGCATGGGTAGTTCTTTGTTAATGCCGGCCAGAACTTCCCTCAGCCGCCCCATTTCAAGCTCCCCGCGCTTTGGGAAAATGAATCTGAACCAGAACAGGAAAAATTCATCAATTATCCGGTACAACCCTTTTTTGCTCTTCATCGGTTTAACCTCTGTCACCGGCAGTTCCCTTTCCACAATATTGAGGTCAGCCAGAACTCCAAGATACTTATTGGCAACAGGCTGACTTATGCCGGTAGCATTTACGATTTCAGAGAGTTTTCTTTTGCCCTGTGCAACGGCCTGCAGCAGGGCGAAATAATAGCGCGGCTCCCTGAGTTCCTCGCGAAGGATAAATTCCACTTCATCATAAAGAAACTCTCCTTTTTTCAGGACATGGTCAGCGATATTCTTTAAAATATCCTTTTCCGGGGAAAGCTGAAGCCAGTATGCCGGTATCCCTCCGGCAACCGAGAAGTGAGAGAGTTGATCAGTGAATGATTTCCCTGCACGGAATTTACGCGCGGATGGAAAGGGCATTGGATCAATACGCCATTGGCCGGTTCTTCTGCCATAAAGAGGAGACCGGTAGCCTAAAACCTCGTTTTCCATCATAGCCATGTTGGAGCCGAGGATAATCAGATAGATATTGCCTTTGCTCCAATATTCGTCCCATGCCTTTTGAAAGAGAGCCGGTATGGCCGGGTTGGACAGGATAAGATAGGGGAATTCATCCATGACCAGGACAAACCGCCGGTTTTTTGCCTTAATATATTCAAAACTTTCCTCCCAGCCTGCAAACCCGCGTGTTTTCAGAAGCGGCTCTTTATAAAACCGGCCTATTGCCTGCGAGAACCTGTGCAACTGCTCTTTCTCGTTAGTATTTTCAGACAGAAAATATACATGGGGTTTGTCTTTTATAAACTGCTTTACCAATTCGGTTTTGCCGACACGCCGCTTCCCCCAGAGCACAATTAGTTGAGCTTTTTGTTCAAGCCACTTTTCTTCAAGGAATGCCGTCTCCTTCTCACGATTAATGAATCTCATTTTGCCTCCCTAAATATACTTAAGAGTATTATACTCATGAGTATATAAAAAGAAAAGGCTTTCTGTCCGCTTAAGCGTTTCAAGCTTTACCCCTCTCTGTTTCTCTGTTTATGCTGAAATCCCTGGCGGAAAATACACATAAACCGGCAGGGGAGCCTGCCGTAAAACCTTTATAAAGCGATAGGATATTGGAAATACGTCTCTGTTGCAGGAAATAACGGGAAAAAGGCCGTCCTCCGTGTCGGTTAACCGTCTCCGTTTCTGTTGTTTGTCTTTTACGGTCACGGACAACGGACACGAATCACGGTCAGTTGATATGCCGTGCGGAATATTCCCTGAAGGAATCGCAGATAAAGCTTTCCCGGCAGGCTCCCCTGCCCGCATGCGGTATTTCTATGCCACTGTAAGGTCAGTGGGATAATTGACATTTGAGAAACGAATATGCTGCTGAAAAGGACTTTCCTGATGCAGGCGCGAATGGATGTGAGGAAGAGGGGTGAGAATCCCCCGCTGCCCCGCAGCCGTAATGGGAACGAAAGCCCATAGCGGCAGTCATCAGTAAAAACAAATAGCAGATACTGAGACTGCCGAAGCCACTGGTCGAAAAGACCGGGAAGGCGGGCGAGTAGGATGCAAACCCTGAAGGGTGTTGCAATGACCTGAGCCGGAAGACCTATCCGTTCGGAAATCTCGAGGGAGGTGTGCAATCTTCAATGATTTCATTCCTTCAGTTTCCCGTATTTAATCTTATATCACAGGCGTAATTATTTCCCTGCAAGAGTGCCATGTTGCGAGCCGCGGGTTGCGGCTCCGGGTTGCGAGTTGCGGGTTCAACGACTATAAAAGGAGGCAACTTTGATTATCGGGCGATACTATGACGGTATCGAGATACACCGTGATGAAAAAATTATCCATGTAAGATTTCTCCTGCCTCACAGGGTAATCTCCACGTGCAGGGTGGGCGGCGGGCTCAGGGATGACCTGGAGTGCCTTTACAACCACCAGGCATGTGAACCAAAGGGCCACCATCATGAATCACATAAGGCCATGACCTCTGATCCGGCCGGATACAGGAGGCTTATATGCGAGCGCCATAAGCTTCCGCATGAAAAGAGCGCAACGCTGGGAACTGCCGCAAACATGAACAATGCGGCTGTAGTGTCGGAAAAATTCCGTGATCTGGAAGTGGTCGCCGTATGCACAGGCGGGGTGGAGACAAATGCAGGCAGGGTGGGCGACCCGGCTTCTGTTTATGAGAAAGACGGGAAATTTGAAAAACTGAACACCGGCGGATTCGAAAACCACGGCACCATCAACACCATGGTCTTCATCAACCATGAGTTGACACACGGTGCAATGGTGCGTGTTGTGATGACGGCTACAGAGGCAAAGACGGCAGCACTTCAGGAGCTTGCCGTGCCCTCGCGTTACTCGGACGGTCTTGCCACAGGGACAGGGACCGACCAGATCGGTGCGGCCTCAAAGCTCGGCACGGGTCTCCCGCTCAGCGGGGCAGGCAAACACACAAAACTCGGGGAGCTGATCGGCAGGTCTGTTATTAAGGCGATAAAAAAGACCCTGTCTCTGCAGAACAAGCTGACTCCCGGCTCACGATGTTTTACCCTTGCCATCCTGGAACGATTCGGCCTGGATAGGGATTCCATGTGTGCAGGTATCAGTATGCATCTTTCAGAAAAAGAGGCCGGGCTCTTCTGCAAGAACTTCAATGCCGTAAACAGCGATCCGCCCACAGTGGCGGCAGTTGCAGCCATTGTTCACCTGAGGGATCAGCTAATATGGGGGATTCTCCCCGAAACCTGCATGGCCGAGATACTGGGCACCTGCGGGGCGCAGATCGCTGCCGCGGTCTCGGGTAAATATCACCGGATATCGCACTACAGGGCATTGCTGGCGGAAGAGCGGTGGGAGACCGGGAGCGAGGCCTTTACCCGTTTTATATTCAAATCGTTCGCCCTCGGTTTCAGGGAAAAGTGGAGTAATGAGGTTTAGTAGCAGGAGGAGCGGATATGGCAGGCAGGAAAATGATTAAAAATCACGGGATGCTGATCTCTGTCTTCATTCATATATTAATACTCTCAATCCCTTTCTCCACAACAATGACGTCTCTTTCAGGGCAGGGAGTCGGGGATATAGAGATATCCATAGCTGACAGCAGCGTCCCTGCGATCAGTCCCGCGAAAAATATAATCTCCCCGGCGATCAAAAAGGCGGTTGTTGTAAAAAAAGAGACAACGGAACAGAGGGACTCCGAAGTGAAAGTCCCGCAGAAAAAGGAACCGGAGGCGACAACTGCAGATAAGGCCCCCGGGAAAGAGGCGGCAGAGGCTGAGACGGATACTGCAAGACTGAAACCAGCCGCAGAAGAAGACACACCCGAGACAGCAGATCAGGAGGTCAGAGAACCCGGGGAAGACAGCGCTGAAAGCCTGCCTCAGGGTGTACTGCACGCTGATGCGGGCGAAAGGCCGGTCAGTAGACAGCAGTATGCAATGCCGGTCAGTGTCCCGCCGGGGAAACCGCATGTAACAGCGTTCGGCTCTGCGGAGGGGCCGGGGTTTCTGAGGAGAGTTATTCCCGAATATCCCCGGATGGCGAGGAGGCTGGGAAAGGAAGGCAGGGTGCTGCTCAGGCTTGTCATTGATGAGACAGGGAGGCTTGTTCATGCAGAAGTTGTGGAGAAGGCCGGCTTTGGCTTTGACAGGGAGGCAATGGAGGCGGTCAGAAACTCGGTATTCCTTCCAGCCAGAAAAAACGGAATACCGGTGAAGTCAGAGGTGTTACTGCCGGTGAAATTTGTACTGAAGAGGAGGTAAGCAGAGGTGATTGATTTTTTCCTCAAGGGCGGATTCCTTATGTATCCCATCCTCTTATGCTCAATGGCCGGGGTTGCGATATTCATAAACAGGGCGGTCCGCTACAGGAACATATTGAAGATTATGGAAAGGCCGGTGAGTGACCTCCTGAGGGTCAGGCCTGCCATATTGCAGCCTGTACTGAAAGGGCTGGAAGAGGGCTGTGACGAACAGGAATTGTCGATCACCGGTACAAGGCAGGTAAGGATGATAGAGCGCGGGCTTAGCTGGCTCGGCGTGATTGCAACGATTACCCCCCTGCTCGGACTCACGGGAACGGTCATCGGGATGATAAAGGCATTCATGGTCATAGCTGAAAGCACAAGCGTTAACCCTTCCATGCTTGCCGGCGGCATCTGGGAGGCGCTTATCACCACGGCGGCAGGGCTCCTTGTGGCGATACCCATGCATGCAGGACATCACTACCTTGAGAAACAGGCCGACGAAATAGCATTTACGCTCAAGGAGATAAGCATGAGCCTGTATACGAGGTGCAGGGATGGAGTTTGAACGCAGGAGATACAACCATTCCTACATGAATATTGCACCCCTGGTGGATGTGGTTTTCCTGCTGCTGCTGTTCTTCATGCTCACCTCCCGCCTGATTGAGGAGCCTGCCGTCAAGATAAGGCTGCCGGAATCAAAGACAGCGGCTACAGGGCAGCAGGCGGTGAATACAGTAATTATCACGAAGGAAGGCAGGATATTTTTCATGGACAGGGAGGTGGGGCTCAAAGGGCTGCGCGTGGCCGTAAGGGAGGCATTAACAGGTAAAGAAAAGAATTCTTTGCGGATAAAGGCCGACAGGGATGCAGGTGTGGGTCTCCTCGTCAGCGTAATGGATGAGGCCAGGCTTGCAGGGGTGAGGAATTTCAGCGTGGTGACAGATTCAGGTTTACAAAGGAGGTGATCAGGAGAAGAAAGTTTATTTAATGAACTGTTAAGGAGAGATTGAAATGAAAAAACAAAACCATCTTGAAGATATGACGGTTGAGGAACTCAGGAGAGAAAAGGAGTTTATAGAAGAATGCCTGAGGGACGAGGAAGAGCTTTATAACTTTACTTTCAACAAGTCCTCCGTTCATATCGGAGGAATGAAGTCGCGGGCCATGCAGGAGAGACACGAGGAAAAGTGCCGCGAATACAACGAAAGAATAAAAAAGATAGATGAGATATTGAGAACAAGAAGAGCGGAGGAAAAGAGATGAAACCAACACGCCTTTTGTATCACGTCATTACTGTCTGTATTTTAATCTTTGCCGTCTCAGCATCCGCAGGTGATGATGCACCTTCAATGGAGGAGATCGTTGTCACAGGCACAAAGATCGAGAAAAAGGCTGAAAACCTGACGGATTCCGTAACTGTAATAACCGCTGATGAGATAGAAAAAAACAGCTTTACCGATTTTACGGAAATCCTGAGGTCGGTACCGGGGATTGAATTCAAACAGGCGGGCGGTCCCGGCCAGTTCAACTATCCGAAAATGAGGGGCTTCAGCCAGGGACATTTTCTGGTCGTCATCGACTGGATAAAGGTAAATGAGGCAATGCGCGGAGGTGTGAGCAATCTTTTGGGCCACATTGATCCTCAGATCATTGAAAGAATCGAAATCCTGAGGGGTCCGCAGGCTGCCATTTACGGTTCAAATTCTACCGCAGGCGTTATTGTCATCACTACAAAAAAGGGCACGGAAAAACCGGAAGTCAGGGCCGGCGGCGAGGCAGGTTCCCTGGATTGGCGAAAGGCGTATGCCTCTGCAAGTGGTTCAGCGGGCAGGCTGGGCTATTCACTATATACAGGGTACACTGACAGTGGAGGCGTACACGAGTATGAATACTTCAGGGAATTATCTTCAAGTATAAATCTCGGTTATAACTTCAGCGATTCGTTCAATGTTGAAGGCTCCTTCATGTATACAGATTCGGAATTCAACTATGCCGAGCTTCGCGAGTCATACTCGGATGACTCTCCATCAACACCGTGGTGGGCATTCCAGTTGCCTGACCCGAATTCCCTGTCTGCATCGGATTACTATAACGGAAGCATCAGGATACGCCACGAAATCAGCGGCGGCTTAAAACAGGCCCTCACTCTCGGCTACTATAAGCATAAAAAGAAGGGCCTGGATGAGGATGACGGCTATCTTGGAAGTGTTGTCGCTCCGGTCGATAATTTTACGCTCGACCGGGTGAATTATTATAACAAGGGCGATATTGTCCCGGTATACGACAGGGGTGACGGAAAACCCTATTATTACCAGGATGAAAACTACCTAACTGATTACAACATCATATGGGACAGGGACCTCGGACCGGACACCCTGAACACCCTCCTTGTCGGTGCTGAATTTCAGAGACAGAAAGGGAGGAAATGGGGCAAATACGGAGAAATCGACAAAGAGCTGGACAACTATTCATTCTACCTGAACGACCAGATTCTCATGCTCAATGAAACCCTTATCCTCTCGCTCGGTCTGAGAAACGATCATCACGGCGAATTCGGCAATCAGGTAACAGGAAAGGCGGGGGCAAGCTATACTTTCCGGCCCACAGGAACCACGCTGTATACAAATTACGGCACGAGTTTCAAGGCGCCCACATTTTTCAACCTGTATGACCCCAGATACGGGAACAGGGAACTCAATCCAGAAAAAGGTAAAACATACGAATTCGGTGTCAGACAGTCCTTTCTTGAAAAAAGGCTCAACCTCGAATGTTCTTACTGGCAAACAGAACTGGATGACGTCATCGCCTTTGTCTACGGTATCAATCCCGACCCTGCTGTTGTCGGCATGTATGATAACCGCGACAAGGCGACATCACAGGGGATCGAAACATCCCTGTCTTTCAAGCTGACCGACTCTCTCACATTCAGTGGAAACTATACCTATACCGACTCGAAGTCCGAGAAAGACGGCGAGACATTCAGGACCGTGCAGATTGCAAGGAACAAGTTCAATCTCGATCTCACATATGATACAGGGAAATTACACCTCAATATCCACGGCTACTATTCAGGTCCGCGGCTCAGATGGAAAGGGGACAAAGAGATGGATTCATACTTCAGGACGGATGTGGCTGCAAGGGCCGACGTTACTGAAAACTGGACAATTTACGGAAGGGTTGAGAATCTCTTCAATGAAAATATTCAGGAAGGTCTCGGGTATGAACAGCCGGGCGTCTATGCCGTCACCGGCATGCAGTGGAAGTTTTAAAGTGATACTCTTTGAAAGCGTCTCTTTCAAATATGCCCGGCGTGCCGGCAGGTCTGTGCAGGATGTCTCTTTTTCCGTGCCAGAGGGGCAGTGCGTCCTTCTCACAGGCCGGACGGGCTGCGGCAAGAG
>JAADFS010000108.1 GCA_013152795.1 Deferribacteres bacterium | reverse complement strand
ATGGCAAATTAAAAAATATTTGCTCGCATTCAGATGGAGTAACATGATGCTTATTCCATATTTTGTCAGCATTATGATTATCCCATTCAAAACCCGTACAATTGAGTAAGTCTTTATGATCTGCCATTATTTATTAGTATATATCTGTCATATACATTCGTCAAGTGCTGATTTAATAATTTTGAGGCATAACAACTTAACCTTACAGTGGCATAAAATACTGCCAGCGGGGCAGAGGAGTCTGCCGGGAAAGCTTTATCTGCGATTCCTTCATGGGTAACAGGTCACCATCCCTCCCCCTGATCCCCTCCCAAAGGGAGGGGGGCTTGCTTCTTTCTGCACCCTGACAACTGCACCCTGCACCCTTAACTTTGAACTCTGAACTCAGTTCCCCGCAGGCGATGTTTTTATGCGACTGTAAGCAGGGGCATGGCGCGCCGTGCCCCTACGTCGTGAACGGACGGTTTTTAACAGCGGCTTGATTTTTCAACGATCTCTTATAGCGGCCCGGTGATATATTCATAATCTTCTTGAACATCCTTGTAAAGTGGAACTGGCTTGTAAATCCGCAGGCATAGGCTATTTCACCTATGGAGTAATCTTCTTCCTTCATTAATTCTATTGACCTGGAGATTCGCAGATTGTTCACATATGCCGTAAACGTCACGCCCATTTTCTTCTTGAATGTCCGCTCAAAGCAGGATATGCTCATGCCCGCCTTTCTGGCAATATCGGGGAGCCTTATTTTACGGTTAAAGCCCCCGTTTATAGACTGCACCGCAGCACGAAAATTATTCGGCCCGAACTCCTTCCCGCCAATGTTCATTCCCTGTTTGAAACTCAGTACATGCCGGAGGCTTTTTATGACCTCAGCAACATCAATCGGTTTCCTGAAATAATCCCTGGCCCCGCATCTGAAAGCTTTCACCGCGGTCTCTTCCGAACCGCAGTCGGTTATTACGAATACCGGCACTGATGGTTTTACGGATTTAAAATGGGTCAGTGTGTCAAAGCACGGAAAATTCCGGGTGTGGCCGAGCAGTACAATATCCACATTGTTCTTAATGAAAAAACGGCATGCATTAGCGGGGTTTGACCTGACAACGAGCCTGCAGCATTCCCTCAGTGAATCAGACAGCTTCCTGTAATACACCCTGTAATCACGATCTATTATAAGTATCAGGTACTGTTTTTCCACTGTCCCCATCTTCATTATGGAATAAATTATACCTTAAAGCTGCATAAATGGCGGGAGGGGGGACTTGTTTCTGACTTGTTTCTTCCTGCACCCTGACAACTGCACCCTATTCTGTTAAAATCCCATCGCTTTATAAAGGTTTTACGGCAGCCTCCCTTGCCGCATTTATGCAACATTAAGGTTAATGCAACCGTACGGGTTATTTCCAATATTCAGGCGACAGGTGAGAAGAACGGCATCTGCAAAAGAACCGCTGCATCACGCTCATCAACTGACTGTACACATCGTCTGCCCGAGAACTCATAACGCCTGCCTGTAACAGGGCCGCGTACAACAATAGGCGAACTCTCCAAATACCGTAGAATCACCGGATAATAATCATGTGTCACATCCCCCCGTATCTGAAAGCCCGTACCGGCCGGGGGGCCGGTGTGATGCGTGCCTTGCGTGAGGGGCCGCGGTTTTTTCCCGGCTCCGTTCCCTTTCTGACCACAACATCCCATCTTCTGCAACCTCCTTACCTTTAAAAGTTACAGTGCCATTAAAACATCCCGGCGCGGGTAGGGGGAAGCTCTACTTGAGAAGCAGGCTGCCCCGGCTGCCCTGCGGGCGGGTTCCCGCCTCTCAGACCTTATCTGTCTCTTCGGGCAGATCATTGCAGATACATACCGCCCACGGCAGCGACCACGCATGGTGAAAACCGCCCTTCCAGCCGTTGCTCCATGTCTTGTCCTGGGCATAGAGCCTGAACGTATACCCGCAGCACGTGCCGCGCTTCAGCGCAAAACCGGCCGGAGGTCTCAGGGACGCCGGCATTATCTGAGACACGCAGACCTCGTCAAAGGCCCTCATGTCAAGTTGTGTCAGGACATCGTATGATTTGCCCGGCACTATCTGGGCCGGCGGACATCCCGGGCCGCCTGCCGGCAACGGCTCACACCGATCGCCCGGCTGACCGCGCCTCAGGAGTCCATGTGTCGGATCGGCCGGGTCCGTGCCTATCGTTATGGGAACGTTCCACGCAGGCCCGCCCTGCTTGGTGATCTTCAGGCTGTAATAGTCGAAATTATCGCTTGGATAACTCGGGTCTGTCTCGTCAATATATTCGTCATATGCGATCCCCAGGAGATTGACATGCCACGGGATATGACACGGGGCCCCGTCCGGCACAAATGGGGAATACTCTGCTTTGAGGTGGAGGTCGGTGCAGCCGGGCAGTTTCTCGATTCCCTCGAACACGACATGCTTGTTGTTGATCATCGGCTTGTTGTCAAACCATACCTGCTGCGTGTCGTAGTAGACGTGGCCCAGGGTGTCCTGAACCTCGAGCAGGATCGTATATTTTCCGCTGCGGCAGCGGTGGTGGGGGTCAGGGCAGGTGGGCGTTCCTCCCGAGATATTCAGGGGCAGGCGCACGTGGCTGCTGAACGCCCTGGGTTTCAGCTTCCAGAAGTCGGTGCCGAAGATTGTGCGTTTCTGCCAGAAAACGGTGAGCATCGACTCCAGGTCGTCACGCCGGTTGTATTGAGCCCGCTTCTTGACCTCGTCCACGTCATCATAACATATGGGCGCATCCAGCATTGAAATCGTATACAGCGGCAGGGTTGCCGGAAAGCCCGGATGTTCGGGGCCGGGATGCCAGCCCGGCGCGCACCGCAGGTCGAAGCACTTGATCTTCCTGTCCCCACAGCCGCCGACAAAGGCGGCGCCTTTTACATGGATGTTGCCGCCGACCGGTACGATAATTCCGGGCGGAGCCGGGATCTCACTGACAATCGGCGTGTTGCCCTGGAATGGTCCGGGCGGAGTCTGTACCGGAGCGCCCGGAAGGTCGGCCACCCGGCTGATCCATACCAGTTTCTTGAAAAGCGCAAACTGGATACAGCAGCAGGTGGCGGGTACGTTTGAGGACGTGGCATACACGCAAACACGGATTTCATAAGAACCGGCGCTTAAGAACGTGGTGTCCAGCACACCGAGCGTACCGGCATTCACCGCTACTGTTCCGGACGTTCCGCCGCCGGGGTACACTACGCCGCTGTCCGACCATCCTGTATCGTCATTGCATGCCTTCCCCTCCACCACGCGCCACTCTATTGTATAGTGGCTGAAAAAAGCGCCTGCCGCACTGCCCGAAATCTCAAGCCCTGCGGATTCAGGCGGCAAATCGGGTAACTTAGCCTGTTCCACGGCACACCCCTCCGGGCCGGTCAGCTCACAGTGAAGGGGGCGAAAACACTCGACAAGGCAACGGCGGTAAAACACAAGGCAGTACAGGACATCGACAAGGTTATTGGCCTTGGCCAAACAGCATCCGAAGCGTATGGAGCATAAGCACCAGCACCGGCAGAACCAGAAAAACGCCTCCTTGCTGTGCTCATCAAACGCCTTCCTGCCCAGAAGCGCCGAGGCGGTCTCCACGGTGAGAAACCGTTCAAAGATCGCGGTTGTCTCCTCCTCGCCTTCAAGGCAGTCGATCTTTCCGGCGAGCATCTCATCCGGCAATCCGTCAGGAAACTCGACCGTAGCCAACTGGTCGGTCAGGTACGGCTTGTAGGCCTTTGCCAGCGCCTCCACCAGGGTCTGGAAATCCTTCTTTTCTTCCGGGGTCAGCGGATTGCTTACAGGGGTGCCGAGTATCCGGCGGACGCACACCCAGTACCTGTACATGTAATAGACAAAGGCCCTGAATGTCCTCGGGCGGCGGCACACCAGCCATCCGAAAATAATGCAGCAGCGGATGTGAAGCAGGCACCACTGCCACTGCTTGGCGGAGCCAAGCTGCTTCCGTCCCTCTTCAGGAAGCAGCCGCATGGCGACTTCTTCGGTGAAGAATTTCCCGAAGATCTGATCGGCTGCAACAAACTCGTCTTCACACGTCGGGGGCTTCTCTTCTGCTTCTTTCTTTAACTCCTCGGGTTCACCGGCCCGCCTCAGGTCTCTCTCCAGGACCGGGCGGTATGCATCCAGCAACTCTTTCAGGACAAACTGGAAATCTTCATTATGAATTTCTTCACTCTTGACAGACTTTATTTCTTCCCTCAAGTCTTTTTTATCTTCTTTATCTTCCACTGGATGTGCCTCCTTTTTTTCAGGCGGTTATACTTCGCCGTTGCATAAAGACCATGAAGACATTGCCGCAACGGCAGGTTCTCCCGCCGGTTTATGCCACATTAAGATTTAAAGATTAAGAGGTGATCGGACAGTTTTTCCCCTTGCGGTAAAGTATATCACTTTAACCTGCCGGCATCTTAACCTTTTCTGCTTTTAAATTGACTTATTCTGTCTTTTTGCTGAAGTACAGGCATCCTGGAGGCTTACGGTGGAACATGCATGCAATCCTTCTTTTTACTGCAGTTTCAGCAGCGCCAGCCCGACAGCCGGGTCGACCTCCCTCTTCGCGTCAATCCCCTCTATCTCGATTATTATTGCTTCAAGGACAAGAAAGGTCTCGGCTTTCTCGCGGAGGCAGCCGACCTTTACCATGTCTTTTTTGCCGAACGCGCCGTGCAGGTGTATCTTCGGCTCATCCTCCTGCCAGAATATCGTCCCTATCCCGATGACCTCATGGCTTTCGCCGAGCTCTTTCCAGACCGGTGCGGGCGGCAGGGTGTCCGTTTCAGGGCCTGCTACTATTTTCCCCTCACGCATACCGCCTACAAGATAAAAGACGCCGGCCCTGATATTTTCCTTCCTGGCAATATCTGTAAGATTGGCAAGCACATCGTCATGGTCATCAAATTTTGCAACCACTATTCGTCCGGGTTTTCCTGTCCGGTATTCCATAAAGACACCTTCCTTTCTTTGCAAAAAAACATCGCCTGCGGGCAAGGGAGGCTGCCGGAAAAGCTTT
Source organism: Deferribacteres bacterium (assembly GCA_013152795.1). GTDB lineage: Bacteria > Nitrospirota > Thermodesulfovibrionia > UBA6902 > UBA6902 > JAADFS01. The sequence continues at coordinate 2,011 of JAADFS010000108.1, read as the reverse complement.
ATCTGCGATTACCTCAGTTATAACAGAAACAGGACTTTATTCTGTACCCTGACAACTGCATCCTGCACCCTTAACTTTGACCGAACTCTGAACTTTGTTTTCCGGCAGACTCCTCTGCCTGTTTATGCAACATTAAGGGTAAGAAAGTAAGTAATGTGAGCCTTGGGGCATTGTCGGCTACATTAACTTATTTCCACCGGTGTGATTTTGCATTTCAAAATACCTCCGATTACAAAAACTCAACGTGATTCTGCATGGTACCGACGTCCAGCACCTGGTATATGAGCATTAATCCGCGAACTATCTCGGCACTCAATGTTTGTTGATGGGCGTAAACAATACCTGCATGTCTAATCCCCTTGGCATGCAAACGCAAAAAATCATCATCTTGAGTAAAAATGACTCTATTCTGACTAAGGGCAAAGGCGAGATGTTCCTCGTCAGTATAAAACTTAATCTCTTTGCTCATTCAGCTTCTGAGCAACTTTGGAGGGAGTTTGCTTGCGTAAAGCTTCTACAAAGTCTTTACCGTCTTTAATTGTCTTGTCAATCTCGGACCGGTGGTCATAATAGTAGGCTAAAGCCGCATAAACATCAGCCAGTGTCAGGCCGTAGTCGGTTGCAATTCCATCAGCACTTCGTCCCATCCACTCGTGCCATATTACAATATCAATAAAAAAATTTCACACTAACGCCATTATCGCCTTTCACAAATTTTGCCATGCCTCGTCTTCCTCTGGCCTCATCCAATCTTTTCTGACTTTTCTGAGCGATGATTCACTGGCAATGGCTGTGTTCAGTCTTTCACGAATACTCCTTGTTTTTAAAAAGTGAATGAAATCCAATACCTCGTCAAGAAAAGGCTCTGGAACCTGTTCAATCTCATAAAAGTAATTCTTTTTTACTCACAGTTTCCCCTTTGATTGGTTTATATCAAATTATAACAGATTTAAAGCATAACTGAGTCGGTATATTTCACGGATGAAATTTCTTCACCCTGACGTCCTTTAATGGCTTATAGTGTTTTGCATTTCCCGTCAGAAGCGGCAAACCATACGCCACCGCCGTCGCCCCTATAAATGCATCTGCCAACCCGACGGATTGACTCAAATAATGCTGTTCGACATAGAACATGGCCTTTGCAGATATTTCTTCAGTTATATAAATAATAGAGGCGTTCCAGTCCCGCAACGCCCTTCTTAATGCATTTAATTCCTTTTTATTTCTCATCCCCTGTACAAGTTCTATGTAAGTAATCACCGAGATATGAAAATTATCGGTTTTTTCAATTGCTTTAAATGCATTTTTATTACCCCTCATGTACCAGATCAGGACGTCGGTATCAACAAGCATCTTAAAATCTGCCTTTTCTCAGTTTCCGGACATATCTTTCCACATCCCTGACGTCGGGATTATCCTTCCAGATGCCGAACAATTCATTTTCTGTCTTTTCCTTTTTTATCTTTGAGCCTTGCTCAAGCGGGACAAGCTTGGCACAGGGACGTCCACGATATGTTATAACGACCTCCTCGCCTCTGTTCACAGTGTCGAGCAACTCACGGGAATGAAAACGAAGATCCTTTGCGGTTGCTTTCATGTTTACACCCCCTTGTTTAAGTTTATACTTCATATTGTAAACTTCATACTCGTGAAAGTCAAATGAATGGATGCTCGGGGGCTTGTCAATTGTCGATTCTTTAAGGAAACCTTACAGTGGCATAAAAATACCGCCTGCGGGCAGGAGGGCCTGCCGGAAAAGCTTTATCTGCGATTCCTTCAGGAAATATTCCGCACAGGTAAGCGTCAAATAAACCCCATCTACAAAAGGAGCAGCCGGACATGTCATGATAAGCCTAAAGGAAAAGGAGGAGGCAAATCATGGCAAAGGAAACAACAACAGAGGTAGGGAAGAGGAAGTACTGGAAGAGGCATATAGAGGAGTGGATGCAAAGTGGGAGCACCCAGGCCGAGTATTGCCGGCAGCACAAGCTAAGTGCGAAATCATTCACAT
>JAADFS010000107.1 GCA_013152795.1 Deferribacteres bacterium | reverse complement strand
CTTATGATAAGATCAGGGATTCCGCAACACCGTGCGGTCAAGATAATCTGGATACTGTCCGCCCTCATGTCTTCCCTTGCTTTCCTGCTCTTCCGGTTTGAAGGATGGGTGATGTTGCTGGCCCTTTTTGTCATCATTGCATCCGTGGGTGTCTTTATTGAAAAACTGAGAATTATCAGGCTGAGCACATCGCGAAAGCGATTTCCCGTATATTAAGTTTTCATCTTGAATAAAAAAAAATTCATATTTAGAATAACTGCTATACTATCGCGCAATCACCTGAGCAGAGGGGGAACGCTGCATTGAAGAATATAAGAATGCCTTCGGGATGGATATGCATGATATAGAAGAATACGACGATGAAATAAACTTCCTTGATTATATCAAAGTGCTCAGGAAGCACTACAGGCTGATCTTCATAATAGTCACAGTCTCTGTGCTGGCAACAGGCATTATATCCTTCCGTTCCCCTGAAATTTACCAGGCGACAGCCGCTATTATCCCCGCTTCACAGATGAAGGAGCAAACAAGCATGAGCAGGCTCGCAATGAAGTTCGGCATATCCACTACGCCCGCTGCAAATGTTTCGGAAATCGTGAGACTCCTTAAAAGCAACATCCTTATGGAACGTGTTATAAAGAGATATAACCTCTTGCCTGTTTTCTTCAAGAAAGATGCTTTGCAAAAAATGCCCGAAAAAAGCAGGATATGGAATGGCATCAGGTATCTGAAAAACATCTTCACCGTTAAGCATAACCAGAGAGAAGGTATAATCGAGCTTTCCGCAGAGTTTACAGACCCGAAAACCGCCGCTGATATAATAAACTATATGCTGACAGAGCTTACCGACTACATGAGCGGCGAGGCCAGGAGGGTGGCCGAGACAAACAGGAAGTATCTTGAATCACTGATCAATAAAAATACGGACCCGCTGATAAGCCAGAAGATATACTCACTTATTGCAAAACAGATAGAGATGTCGATGATGGCTGAGGTAAAGGATAATTTCGCATTCAAGATACTCGACCCGCCGAAGGCCCCGGACAGGAAGATAAGGCCGAAGATAAAAAAAGATATTTTGCTTTCTTTTGTTGTTTCACTGTTTGCAGCGGTGTTCCTGGCATTTTTTATTGAATATATCGGCAACCTCAAACAGCGGGAAAGCCCTGAAAAAAGTAGGGAGTAAGGAGTAGGGAGTATGCAGTATAATGGATATAGAGATTTGAAGGTATACCGGCTTGCATATAAATTGGCCGTGGCGATATTCGAGGAAACAAAAGGATTTCCACCGGAAGAAAAATTCTCATTAACTGATCAAATACGGCGGTCTTCCAGAAGTATCCCCGCAAATATCGCAGAAGCCTGGAAGAAAAGAAGATACCCTAAGCTGTTTGTCAGCAAGTTGATAGATTGTGCAGGTGAAGCCGGCGAAACAGAAGTTTGGCTGGATTTCGCCAAAGATGCTAAATACTTATCAGTCGAAAAATATACCTTTTTTACTAATAGTTACGACGAGGTTAACCGAATGCTGTGTAGTATGATTGATAAACCTGAAAAATTCTGCACACAGAAAATTACAAGCAGGCAATAATGCGTTGTAGTAGGTATACTCCATACTGCCTACTGCTTACTTTAAACATAAAAGAGGGAAAAATATCATGGCCCGAGTCATGCGATGCGTTTTTCTTGCAATAGTATCCCTGATCATCTCATACACTGCATCCAGTATTCTGGCAGACGGGATTGCCTACGCACAATCCCAGGATATCAGAATAGACAAGGAAAAGCTGAAAAAACTCTCTCCTGCCCAGCGTGATATCCTTAAATCCGGGCTTGCTCAAACAGGCGGGGTCCTGACCCCTGAGGCCATAAGGTTGCTGAGAGAAAATCCGGAGTTCAAGGACATCAGCACTGAAGATATCATCAGGGGCAAAAAGCTGCTTGAGAAAAAAGAAGCCCTGAAGAAAAAATCCCCAACAGAAACAGAGAAATATCGGGAAGAGAAAGAAGAACCTCCTGCAACGGCTGTACAAAAGGACGAAAAACCCGTCTCCCTGTTCGACAGATACCGTGCTACGGGGCCGTACCAGGACATCTCCACGGATTTAAGACCTTTCGGTTACAGGTTTTTTTCAGAGGCTGCTGAAAAAAGGCTTGTCCCCCGGGAAGATATCCCGGCTTCATCCGATTATGTCATAGGCCCTGGAGATGAAGTCATAATAACCCTCTGGGGAAGGGTAAATGCCCAGTACAGCCTCGTCGTCAACAAGGACGGTGAGATAACCATCCCTGATATCGGCCCCCCTCCGCGTTGCCGGCATGCGCTTTGACGAGATGAAGCATTATGTTACAGAACAGGCAAAGCGGATTGTGGGGGCAAAGATAAACATTACACTCGGCGCCCTGAAGAGCATACAGGTCTTTGTGCTCGGGGAGGTAAAGAGGCCGGGCAGTTATGCGCTCGATTCATTCTCAACCATCATAAATGCCGTCCTTGCCGCCGGAGGCCCCACAGAGATAGGTTCGCTGCGTAACATACAGTTAAAAAGAGACAAAAAGACCATTGCTGTAATGGACATGTATGACTTTCTGCTTAACGGCGATAAGTCGCAGGATAAAAACCTTCTCTCCGGAGACGTGATCTTTGTCCCGACCGTGGGCCCGCTTGTGGGTATCGCCGGAAATGTCAAAAGACCCGCTGTCTATGAGCTTAAAGACAGGTATGACCTCAGCGGCCTCTTTGACATGGCAGGCGGCGTGATCCCCAGCGCCTATACCCAGCAGATACAGGTGGAGAGGATACAGAAAAACGAGAGGCGGATAGTTATAGATATCGATGATAAAGACCTTACAGCCTCAAGGGATTTCATGCTCCAGGACGGGGACCTCGTAAAGGTCTTCTCCATAGTCGACAGGGATGTGAATGTGGTGTTCCTTAAAGGCAATGTCAAGCATCCCGGCAAATATGAATATAAACCCGGCATGAGGGTCAAAGACCTGATAAAGGATACCTCGGCCCTTCTGAAAGAGACATATTTTGAATACGCCCTTATCAAGAGGCTCCAGCCTCCGGCCCTTACAACAGAGTTGATACCGTTTAACCTCGGCAGGCTTTTACTCGCCGGCAATGACGCCGACAATATCAGACTGAAACCACGGGACACCGTATATATCTTCTCCAGGTGGCTCTTCAGGGATAAACCATCCATAACGGTTGAAGGTGAGGTCAGGGAAAAAGGCACCTTTGAACTCACGGATAACTACAGGGTCAGGGACGCAGTACTCGAGGCCGGGGGACTCACAAAGGATGCCTCTTTACAGAAAGGAGAGATATTCAGGACGGATGAAAGCGGGCGCGTAAAACAGATATATTTCAATGTCGGTCTTGCAATGGCTGATGACCCTGAGGAAAATCTCCTGCTCCGTGACAGGGACAGGGTCGTAATACATTCCCTGTGGGAGGAAAGATACAGGCAGACCGTATCCATAGAAGGGGATGTCAGGAACCCCGGGGATTATCCACTCACAGAAGATATGCGCATAAGCGACCTGGTATTTGCCGCCGGCAATGTCCTTGAATCCGCCTATCTTGATGAAGCAGAGGTGTCATCTTTTACGCTGGTAAACGGCAAGAGAGTAAAAATAGATTATAAAACCGTCAACCTCGGGCTGGCCCTGAAAAAAGACCCTGCAGAGGACCTGCTGCTGAGACCTTATGACAGGATATTTATAAAACGCATACCCGGATGGCGGGAAAAACAGTTCGTTACCATATCAGGGGAGGTCAGGTTCCCGGGGACCTACATTATAAAGGACGGCGAGACATTGTCCTCACTAATAGAAAGGGCTGGCGGGTATACGGACAGGGCATACATCAGGGGGGCGGTGTTTACAAGGGAAGAGGTAAGGAAAATACAGCAGCAGAGCATTGAGGAAATGATCCGCAGACTCGAAAAGGAACTGCTTACCGCGGGCTCGGTAGAGGCCTCGGCCGCGTCATCCAAGGAGGAAATAGAAGCAAAAAGACTCTCCATGGAACAAAGGCAGAAACTGCTGGCCTCACTCAGAAAAGTACGGGCCCCTGGCAGAATGTCCATAAGGCTTGCACATCTGAGGCTACTGAAAAACAGCGAATATGACATCGAGCTTAAAGAAGGAGACAGCCTGTTTATACCTGCAAAAAACAGCGCTGTGAATGTGCTCGGAGCGGTGATGTCGCGCGGCAGCTTTGTCTTTTCAGAGAGGTTTGATTACAAGGATTATATCGAGATGGCCGGAGGATATACAAAATATGCTGATGAAGACAATGTCTATGTCCTGAAGGCCGACGGCACAGCAATGAAGCTGTCAGGTGGATTTTTCAACTGGAACTCCTATAGGTCGCGCTGGGAACTCTCTGCATTCTCCGGCGATACCAAAACGATCGAGCCGGGTGATTCAATCGTTGTGCCTGAAAAACTCGAGCGTATAGCATGGCTTAGAGAATTCAAGGATTTAACGCAGATACTCTACCAGATAGCATTGACCACCGGCGTGGTTATAACGGTGTTTTGATAAAATGGTAAGGAGTAGGCAGTAGGGAGTAAACTGCCATATGCAGGAATGCATATGAGGGATGGCGGATATGTATATCTTGAGGTAGACATGGTTGCATGGGAATCGGTTATGGAAATTTTTGCAGGAAATAATGCGTTTCAGCAAGCATAGCGCTTTCTGCATCCTGCTTTTTGCACTTTGCCTGCTCCCTACTCCTTACTGCCTACTGCCTTCTCCCTACTCCCTACTCCTTACCCCCGCGCACGCCTCTGATGAACCCTTCACTTTCCCATCAAACGAGGGCTATACCGGCCTTATGGAAATCCCGACAGCGCGGGTGATGAAAGAAAACACCTACCGGCTCGGCGGCGGGCAGGTCAGGCCTTACAGGTATTACTACGGCACCATAAGCCCGTTAAAGGGGCTTGAGATCAACGGCAGGATAACGGAAGTGATGGGGGTCCCCGGCTTCGATGAAACCGAGGGCGGCTCTTATGGTGACTATAAAGACAAGGCGATTGACCTGAAATACCGGTTTTTTAGTGAGGGCAAATATATGCCCGCCCTTGCGATCGGACTCATGGACCCTCACGGCACAAGGCTCTATTCTTCGCAGTATCTGGTCGCAAGCAAGCAGATATATCCATTCGATTTCACCCTGGGGTTCGGCAATGGAAGGTTCGGCGAAAGGCCGCTGCCCGAACACAGTGAAGGCCTGGGACTGGAGATATTCAGCAATACGGCGGCGTGGTTCAGGGATTCACGGCTCTTCTGGGGCATCCAGTTTGCCCCCTCTGACAAATTCGCCCTCATGTATGAATACAGCCCCATCAAATATCACAAACAGACACGGGACCCGGCGCAGCCTGAATATTTCAGAGAACCAGTTTCTTCCTCATTCAATTTCGGCATGCGGTATAAGCCCTCGAGATGGTCAGAGATCGACATGAGCTACCAGAGGGGCAATCAGATAGGGATTAATCTCTCTGTGGGATTTGATATCGGAAAACCCGTTATCCCCCTGTATGACAAAATTTACAAGGAAAAACCGGCCGGTGAGACAGACACCGTGTACAGCCGGCTCGTCAGGTCACTGCATAAATCGGGATTCAGCGACATCAGCGTTTTCATGGAAGACAACGACTTATGGATAGAGGCACAGAATGACAAATACTTTTATAACACACGGGCCATAGGCGTAGTGATGGATATACTGTCTGACCTTATGCCGCAGGATGCCCGCAGGATCCATATCATTCTCAGGGAAAACGGAATTCCGTTAACCGGCCTTACATTCTACAGGATCGATCTGTCAGACCTCTACAGCGGCAGAATGACACTTGACGAATTTCTCCGGCTCTCTGAATTCGGCACCGCCGTACCTGATGATATCACCGCCCCGCGCCTGCATAGAAAACAATACGGTTACGGGTTGAAACCCGACCTTCAGATGTTTATCAACGATCCCTCGGGTTTCTTCAGGTACCGGCTGGGCCTTAAGGGATGGCTGAGTTATCACCCGTGGGAAGGCTCGTCTTTTGTTGCAGCGCTTGCAGCGTATCCTTTAAACAACATCTCAACCGCAAACGAGCCGCTTTCAATACCGGTCAGGTCCGACCTCGTGTTTTATAAAAAGGAGAAAATAGCCCTTGACAGATTGATGTTCGACCAGACGGGAAAGCTCTCTCCCGACATCTTCGGCAGGTTTTCGGCAGGGCTGCTGGAGGTCCAGTACGCCGGCATTGATGCGGAAATCGCGATGCCGGTGCTTGACGGAAGAATACTGCTGGGCTTAAGCGGAAGCGCGGTGAGAAAACGGCGGCGGGACAATCCGTTCAAACTTGCAGACGATGACTCAGGCAAGGTGTACACCACCGCATTTTTCAACACACGTTTGAATATCCCCGAAAGTGAGATCGCCCTGGATATAAAAGCAGGCAGGTTCCTCGCAGGGGACAGGGGCATGCGTGTCACAATATCAAAGCATATAAACGGCGTAACCGTATGGGCATGGTACAGCATTACGGATACATCGGTTTTCAGAGACGACTTCAACAGGGGATACCATGACAAGGGAATCGGTGTTTCCATCCCACTGAGATTGTTTAAGGGGACCGACTCACGGAGCGTCTATTCTTATCTTTTGTCACCGTGGACAAGGGACACCGGACAGGATATAGACCACTTCGGTTCACTGTTTGATCTCATCGGCAGGAACACCAGGATTTTCCTTGACAAGGACAAAAAAATGCTGTATAGATAACCTTAACGGTGCATAAATGTGCAGGAGAGCCTGCCGTAAAACCTTTATAAAGCGATGGGATATCGGAAATAAGTCTTTATTGCAGGAAGTAACGGAGAGTGAAGTTCAAAAAGACGTCAATATGCCGTGCAAAGTATTCCCTGAAGGAATCGCAGATAAAGCTTTTCCGGCAGGCTCTCCCGCCCGGTGGAGATGTTTTTATACCATTGTAAGGGCAATTGATATTTTATGCCGGTACAAGATTAACCTTTAATGTTGCATGAAGGAGGGGAAAATGAAAAAAGCAGTGAGTCTGTCATTAATCTGCTCGCTTCTTGTCTTTTTTGCGGGCTTTGTTCCGCAGGCTGAGGCCCAGACGGAAACAATCGCAACAATAGACGCTGCAAAGGAACTCGCGCAGAATGCCGGTGGGGTTTTCGTGGAAGGGGAAAAAGTGCCTGCCCTGACAGGCAATCAGGTTGCCCTACCTGTAATAGAGGAGGATACCGGCAAGATCCTGGGACATATTGTGGCTGAACGGGACAGCCTGGTATCTGCCCTTAATGCAGCCGGACATACGGAAGTCGCCTCTGCAATAGCGGCCGGTGAGGCCGGTGCCGCCGCCGGCAGCACTGTGGGCGCGGGGATACTCGGCGGTACGACCGGTATGGCGGCCCTCGGGGTCGCGGCAGTGGCAGGTGTCGCACTGGCTGTCAGCGGAGGAAGCAGCACCGACAACACATCAAGCACCACACACCATTAATTAAAACGATCAGTTATTCCGTGCGATGGAAGCCCTCTCTACGGGGGCTTCCATGCATGGGCCGTCGATTCATTCCTTATGTATAACGTATTGATATTGCTGTCCGTTTTGCTTGTCGGCTGTCTGCCCTCATTCAATATCGATGACCATGCCCGGGACCGCAGACAATCCCCGGCCCCGGTTCTCGAGTCAGCCGAGGAGTTTTTTGTTTCTCTGGAAAGCGGCAGATATGACACCGCATGGGAGCTGCTGTCGGAGAAATCACGCGAAGCAATCATAGAGGATGTATATCAGGCCTCCCTGAAAATCCGCAAGGATATAAGAAAAGATGTGATCATAAGAGACTTCAGTAGCAGGGGGGTGATCTTCAACAGCTACTGGAGGGCCTTTGTAAATAATCTCGACACATCCATAATACTGGAGCGCAGCAGGTGGGAAATAGGCTATCTTAAAAGCGCTGAAGCCGAAATCCTTATCTCCTACAAGGGAGCCCCGCCTGCAAGATTAAAGATGTTCAAAGAGAATCGCAAATGGAAAGTAGGTCTTGACGAGACATTCCGCACAAAAAAGCCCTGGTTTGAATTACTGTATAA
>JAADFS010000106.1 GCA_013152795.1 Deferribacteres bacterium | reverse complement strand
CAGATGTCCGTGGATGAGATTGTAAAAGAGGCGCAGAAGGTCTATAATCTGGGAGTGCCGGCAATTATTATATTCGGTATTCCGGAGCATAAGGACGAGCGCGGCTCAGAGGCATACAGCGCAAAGGGAGTTGTTCAGAAGGCCGTAAAGGCCGTCAAGGACAAGGTACCGGAACTCGTCGTAATCACGGATGTCTGCATGTGTGAATACATGAGCCACGGGCACTGCGGCATAGTGAAGGAAGGCAGGGTACTGAATGACCCGACACTTGAACTTCTTGCCAGGGAGGCCCTGTCACATGCAAAGGCAGGCGCGGACATTGTCGCCCCTTCCGACATGATGGACGGCCGCGTGGCCGCGATCAGGGATGCGCTGGATGCCGGAGGGTTTGAGGATGTACCCATAATGAGCTATGCGGCGAAATACGCATCCGCATTTTACGGGCCTTTCAGGGAGGCGGCGGAGTCAACACCTGCATTCGGTGACAGGAGGTCCTACCAGATGGACCCTGCAAACAGGAGAGAGGCGATAAGGGAGGTGGCCCTTGACATAGAAGAGGGCGCCGATATCGTGATGGTCAAACCCGCTATGAGCTACATGGACATAATCTCGGACGTGAAAGACACCTTTGACGTGCCCGTGGCGGCATATAATGTAAGCGGGGAATACTCGATGGTAAAGGCAGCCGCAAAGCTGGGCTGGATAGATGAAATGAAGATCGTGATGGAGATTCTGACATCCATCAAACGCGCAGGGGCCGACCTTATCCTGACGTATCATGCAGTGGATGCAGTAAAGGAGCTGAACAAGTAATCATGAACATTACCCTTACATCCGGCAAAACCATTGCGGCCGCTCCGGGCCGGTCCGTCCTGGAGGCCCTGAATGAGGCGGAGATTTACCTTACATCTTCATGCGGGGGCAAGGGCACCTGCGGAAAGTGCAAGATCATCATCAGGTCGGGCAGGGTCGAAAGCAAGTCAAAGATGAAGCTTTCACAGGAAGAGCTCGACAAGGGCTATGCCCTTGCATGCCGGACCTTTCCGTCCGAAGACATACTTATTGAGATACCCAAGGAATCCATGCTCACCGTTGAGGGCAAGATCGCCACGGGCAAGTCAAAAGACCTCCAGGAACTCCTGCGCTCAACAGGCGCTGAGATAGAGCCCATTGCGGACAGGACGGTCCTTGACCTCCCGCCCCCGTCCCTTGATGACAACATAAGCGACCTTGAGAGATTGAAACGCGAACTCCTGACAAAGAGGCTCGGGTGCCTGAGGGTGCCTTTCAGGTTTCTCGCAAACCTCGCAAAAACCGTCAGGAAGGAGAACTGGAAGATTACGCTCTGCACGGTACACAGCGAGGACTGTGATGAAATTACGAACATCTTCCCCGGCGATAAAAAGACCCCGCGCTACGGCATTGCAGTGGATATCGGGACCACGACCATTGTGGTCTATCTCGTTGACCTTTCAAACGGCGAGCTTGTGGACGTTGCATCCATCTACAATTCCCAGATAAGATTCGGCGATGATGTCATAACGAGAATCGTCAATGCAACCGAGCATAATGAGCTGAAAAACCTGCATAAGGCCGTTATATCGGATATCAACATCCTTGTTTCCCTGCTGAGAAAATCCCATCACATAGGCGTTGACTCCATAGACTGCCTCGTTGTCGCGGGCAACACGACAATGACTCATTTCTTTCTGGGCCTTGATCCTTCCTCGATCAGGGAAGAGCCGTATATCCCCACGGCGAACATCTTCCCCCTTGCTTATGCCGGGGAGCTCGGCATAAGGCTCAATCCCAATATGCCCGTATATTCCTTTCCGTGCGTGGCAAGCTACATGGGGGGGGATATAGTCTCGGGCGTGCTTGCGGCAGGGATGCACAAGAAAGAGGAACTGAGCATTTTCATCGACATAGGCACCAACGGGGAGATCGTCATCGGCAACCGGGAATGGATGGTCTCAGCGGCATGTTCAGCCGGGCCGTGTTTTGAGGGCAGCGGTATCAAACACGGCATGCGCGCCACCGACGGGGCCATTGAATATGTGAAAATCGACCGTCAGACCCTTGAGCCCGAGATAAAGGTGATAGGTGAAAACGCCCTGCCCATGGGCATATGCGGCTCCGGGATGATCGACGCCGTATCCGAGATGTTCCTGAGCGGGATTCTGGACCAGAAGGGCAGGTTGCGCAAGGGCGTCTCCAGCCGGATCAGGGAGGGAGAGGACGGGCCGGAGTTTGTCGTCTGCTCCGGAGACGGTGGGGATATAGTGCTCACCGAGCCGGATATAGAAAATATCATACGCGCAAAGGCGGCCATATACGCCGGTTTCAGCACGCTCCTGAAGGAAGTCGGTTTTACCTTTGATGATGTGCACAGGGTATATATCGCCGGTGGCTTCGGCAAGTTTCTCGATATAGAAAAGGCCGTGATACTCGGTATGCTTCCGGAGCTGCCGAAAGAGAGGTTCGAGTACCTGGGCAATACCTCGATCACAGGCGCCTACCTCTGCATTCTCTCCCGGCGGCTGCGTGCGGAGGCGGAGGACATATCAAGGAAGATGGCCTATATCGAGCTTTCAGTCTCGCACTCTTTCATGGATGAATACGTCTCCGGGCTTTTCATCCCGCATACGAACATTAACGCATTCCCGCACGTCAAAGAGTTGATGAAGAAATAGGCCCCGGCTCCCTGTTGAGCTTCCTCCTGAGGTTCCGCAGGCTGACCCCGAGCAGTGAGGCGGCCTTTGTTTTGTTGCCGTTTGTGTGCCGGAGGGTCTCCCTTATGAGCATGTCCTCTGCATCGCTGAGGCGGGTGCCGATCGGTATGTATATCCCGTCTCCGGCTGGTTTTTCAGTCTGCGGCGTTGTATCGAGGCGTGACGATTCGTCAAGATGCGGCAGCACGTGGAAAGGGAAAATGCGGTTTGTATCCGGCGGCAGGAGAGTTGCGATGCGGGTCATCACGTTTCTGAGTTCCCTGACATTCCCCCTCCACTGGTAGTGCTCGAGAAGATAGATGGTCTCCGGCGTCAGCACAGGATACGGCTGCGGCCTGCCCATTTCGGCGAATGCCCTCTCCAGGTAATGTACTGCCAGCAGGGAGATGTCTTCAACACGCTCCCTGAGCGGCGGCAGATGGATGCGGAGCACGTTCAGGCGGTAATAGAGGTCCTCGCGGAACAGTCCGTTGTCAACCGCCTTACGGAGGTCTGTATTGGATGCAGCGATGACACGCACGTTTACGGGCAGTGGCCTCGCCGAGGCGGTAAATATTTCCATCCTCCAGGGCCCGCAGGAGCCTGACCTGGAGGTTGAGCGGCATGTCGCCGATTTCATCAAGGAACAGTGTTCCCCTGTCGGCTATTTCAAACTTGCCTTTCCGGGTCTTTACCGCACCCGTAAATGATCCTTTTTCATGGCCGAAGAGCTCCCCTTCGATAAGACTTTCGGGAACAGCCCCGCAATTGATCGGTACAAACGGCCCGGCAGACCTCCGGCTCAGCACATGAATGGCACGGGCGACGAGTTCCTTGCCGGAACCGGTCTCGCCTGTAATCAGCACCGTCTGGTCCGAGGCGGCCATCTGCGGCAGATAGGCCAGGGTGCGGCGCATAACAGGCGAACGGAAGATGAAATACGGCTTGACCTTTGCAATCAGGGGGTCTATGAGGGTCAGTGACTTGTTCCTGTTGCCCGGCCTGCCCATGCTGGTCTGGACCATGGCGGTAAACCGTGCAATATCGATAGGTTTCCTTACATAATCATCCACAACGAGCCTGACCGATTCCTGGGAGGTTTCAACAGAATCATATTCCCGGCCTGTAAGCACATAGAATATGCTGTCGGGATTACGCGACTTGTAATCCTTGATCATTTCGATACAGTGCTCATCAACAACGTCAAGGGCGGCCATAATAACATCGATATATTTATGTGACAGCAGTCCGGTCACCTCCCTGGAGTCCCGCGCTGTGTAGACCTGCGCCCCGCCCTCCTTCAATACACGCTCGATTTCCGTTAATGAGGCAGGGTCGTTTTCGATCACGACAACGGAAAGACCTTTCAGCCCTGTTTTGTTGTTCATATGCACAACCATTAATCCTCCCGCCGATATATTAACAAAAAATCCAGCAAATACTATATACCTCGCTGCAGTTGCCCGCACAATGCATGGTTAAAGTCCGGAAACGACCACTGACCATTGAGGGCCGATTATTTTTGGATAGTTAGCATTTTCAGCCTGATTATTATAATTTTATAGTTTAACATAGTACTATATGCCGGCATGAAGTGCATAGCGCTTTTTTTTCTCTTTAAATTCAAGCTATTAGGATATATCCTCCGCGGGTGTAATAAAAAATCCTTCTCTGTCGGCTGATTTTGTATGAGAATCTCTCTTTTGTTTTCCTGTACCAGGTTTTTTTATCGTGAATCGCTGTATTGCAGCCGGCACCCTGTGTAAATATCTTTGTCAGCCTTGAGATTTTTGCCGGAATTTACGATATAATAAACGATACGTCATGACATACTCGGAATCAAAGGAAAAACCGGCAGGGAAAGCCAGAGACTTTAATCTGCGGCGCTACTTTTCTGTTTTCAGCATCGGGATAATCCTGGTTTCAACACTTGTGCTGAGTTATGTGGCCTACCTCTACCAGAAACAGGCCTTGATCGATTACTCCGTATCAACAGTCGAGGTCGTGGCAAAGCGGTTTGAAAGCCGTATATATGACGATTTTATCGCCCCGGGCCTGAAAACCTATGGTTATCTGTACATCGGGGAGCACTCCGAACAGCGCGAAAAGCTGGACCTAATCACAGAGGCATTCCTGTCGGATCACAGCGATCTGCTGAAATTAAGGATTTTCGATCTGAGTGGAAGCATTGTATATTCCACTGACCGCGAGGATATCGGGGTTGTGAAGACCTCGGAGGAATTGATGTCCGCCTTGTACGGCAAGACGGCTTCAAAGCTGACGAAATTCAAGACGCCTGCAAAAGAAGGCGGCGCCCCGGATGGTAAAGCCTCCACTGCTGAGATCGACGTACTGGAGATATACGTCCCGATATACGGGGAAGCCGGCAACTCATCTCAGGGTAATATCATAGGTGCCTTTGAGGTTTACAAGGATATGACCTCCCTGTTCAGCCTGATGAAGAGGGAGATATACAAGATTCCCCTGATGCTGATATTCGCGATGAGCGTGCTTTTCACTTTTCTGCAGTTTGTCGTTAAAAAGGCCGACAGTATCCTGAACAAGCAGAATATGGAGATAGAAAGGCACAACAAGGAACTCGAGGAAGCCCAGAAGAGAATAAAGCACAGCATAGAGCAGGTCATCGAGCACGGCAGTTTCCATGTCAGGGTTCAGGGTACGAACCTCATGAAATGCTGGGAGTTCAAAAACTGCAAGCAGACCGACTGCCCGAGTTATAAATCACCGGATCTCAGATGCTGGCAGATTGCCGGCACCTTCTGCCGGGGAGAGGTCAAAGGGCGTTGCGCCAAAGAATACGGGGACTGCAGGAAGTGCGATGTGTACCAGTATGCATTCAAGGACAGGATCAACCAGATCGGGGAAAGCTTCAACAACATGATGGCGCTCCTGGAGAGCAAGCATAAAGAGCTGGGGTGCCTGAATGAGAAGCTTAACAGGCTTGTGGATATCGACCCCCTGACACAGATAGGCAACAGGCGCAGCTTTCAGAAGAGGATAGAGAACGTTCACCTCCTGTCTGTCAGGCATGAGCGCCCGTACAGCCTGATTCTCTGCGATGTGGACAACTTCAAGCTCTACAATGACACCTACGGCCACCAGAAGGGAGACTATATACTCGTTTCCGTTGCCAATACCATAAACACCACACTGAGAAAAACGGACGAGATATTCCGCTGGGGTGGTGAAGAGTTTGTCATTATCCTGCCCGAGCTGAACCTTTCGGACGCATTGAAGGTCGCGGAGACCCTCAGGGCCGCTGTGGAATCGCTCGGCCTCGAGCACAAGGCCTCACCCTACAAGATACTCACTATCAGCCTGGGAGTGGCATGTAACATTGCTGAAAATGTTAAATACATTTCGTGGGAGAGCATCCTGAAGCAGGCGGATGATGAGCTTTACAAGGCAAAATCAGCAGGCAGAAACTGTGTGTATCCCGCTATACTCAAGCCGACTGCGTAGCTCATCTTTTATCGCTTCATTCCCGACAGCAGCGCCTCGCGCATTACATCAACCGGGGGTTTTACACCGGTCCACAGTTCAAACGCCAGAACTCCCTGCCATAAGAGCATCCCCAGGCCGTCTATGGTCTTTGCACCCCTTTTTTCAGCTTCCTGCAGGAGTCTTGTTTTCCTGTAGATCAGATCGCATACGGTCATATCCGGGGTGATCAAATCCGGATTCAGTGGGAGGGGGTCGTCAGCTCCGAGACCGAGGGGGGTGGCGTTGATGATTATGTCGTGACTGCTGCTGTCTTCCACATTACCGGGCAGGGAGATGTTGTTGCGGATCTTCCGGAGGTCCGCCGCCAGTTTTTCAGCCTTGGATATGTCTGTATCATAGAGAGAGAGTTTTGATGCCTTTTCACTTAAATAATAGGCAATGGCCCTTGAGGCGCCGCCGGCTCCTATTATGAAAATATCTTTTTTATCTATTGATATCCCCTCTTCCGAGAGGGAGTTTATAAAGCCCCTTCCATCCGTATTGTATCCTGTCAGGCGGCCCCTGGAATTTACTATGGTGTTCACCGCGCCTATAAATGAAGCCTCGCTGTCGATTTCATCAAGCAATGGCATAACCTTTTCTTTGTGGGGTATGGTGGTGTTTACGCCGAGCAGGTTCAGGCAGCGGACGGCCCTGACAGCACCCGGCAGGTCTTCAGGCGATACCCTGAAGGGTACGTAACAGATATCAAGCCCCAGCGCATTAAATGCCGCATTGTGCATAAGGGGAGACAGTGTGTGTTCGATCGGGTATCCGAAAATACCCGTTATTTCAGTCTTGCCGGTTACATTCATTTTTTATCTCCTTTAACAATCCCTCGGGTGTGGGGTCTATGACCCTGACATCCATGCCGAGGCTCTCCTGCATGTCCTTCAGTGTGACATTATCCAGGAAGACATCGGTTCCGTCCCTGAGGGCCACACTCGGCACAAGCAGGCAGTCGGCCTTGGTTTTCCCCACGATTGCCTTAAGTATATCCTTACCGGTGAGGAGCCCCGCCACTGTTACGGATGGTCCGAAGAATTTGTTTTCCACCTTGAACACATCCAGGCTGAGCCCGTCTATCGCCCTTAATTTTTCCGCAAATTCCTCAAGATAGGGCATGAACGCAGTACCCGTAAAGACAGCGATTCTTCTGGGCTGGATCTTTTTGGGGAGTTTGAGTTTTTTGGAGGAATTCAGAAATACGGGTATCAGCCCTACACCGTTTTCTATCTGGGGCAGGTCCCCGTATTCTTTAAGGGGAGGGAAGGGCGCTTCCGCCTTTAAATAAAATTCATCGGCAAGGTGCACTATGGGGTCCCCGTGGCGCCTCTTGAACCTTCGCCTGAATGCCTTGACCGTCTCAACGACTTTCACTGCATCATCTTTTTCAAACGGTTTGACCTGTGATTTCCTGTACTTTGAAAGGCCGACAGGCACGACCGCTATAGATGCCACATAGGGATAGAACCTGCGGAGGTCTTTTATGGTCTTTGAAAGCTCCTCCCCGTCATTCACACCGGGACAGAGGACTATCTGGGCATGGATCCTTATTTTATGTGATACTAAAAACTCCAGTTCCTTGAGGATGTCGCCGGCCTTAGGATTACCGAGCATTTTCCTTCTCAAGTCATTATTCGTCGTATGTACCGATACATAAAGGGGGCTCAGTTTCTGCTCTGCAATGCGTTTTTTTTCCTTTGCAGAGATGTTTGTCAATGTTATGTAATTGCCGTAAAGAAAGGACATGCGGTAATCGTCGTCCTTCATATACAGCGTCTTTCTCAGGCCCTTCGGCAACTGGTTTACAAAACAGAAAGAACACTTGTTCCTGCATGATCTCGTCCTGAAGGGTTTCAGCTCAAAACCGATATCGGATGCTTCCCGCTTCTTTATTCTGTAGGAATGTGTCTCACCGCCGCGCTGGATTTCAAGGTTGATTATACTGTCAGTGGAGTAATACATGTAATCTATGATGTCTTTGACTGGATTGCCGTTGATGCTCAGGATGATGTCACCCTTCTGCAGGCCGATTTCCTCGGCGATGCTGCCCTGAGAGATATTACTTATTACGGCTTGCACCTGATTGATCCCCCCAATTATTTTGTGTTCTCAGCACCGGCTGTTTTCAGCCCGTTGTAAACATAACCGAGCCCTGACAGGCCGGTTAACACAGCAACTGCAAGAAACAGAAACTCCGGTACCTTTGTCCCTTCATCCATATTGCGGGCAAGCAGAACCAGCCCGAGCAGGATGAACTGGCAGGCGCTTGAAACCTTGCCCAGCAGACTCGGCTCGATTTTCAGATTGTGAGTGACAAAATAAAGTATAATACAGCCTGTAACGACAATCAAATCCTTGCTGATGACAACAATTGTAAGCCATTTGGGAATCAATCCCAGGATGCTCATCACCACAAAAGATGTGATCAGGAAAAATTTGTCCGCCACAGGATCCAGTATCCTGCCAAAGTATGTTATCTGCCTTTTTATCCTCGCAACAAGCCCGTCGAGAAAATCCGTGACAGAGGCTGCGATAAAAAGCAGCAGGGCGTATTGATACTCTTCATAAATAAGAGTAGCAGCAAAGAACGGCAGGAGCAATATCCTTGCAAGAGTCAACAAGTTGGGAAGATTTCCAACCATAAAGAGAACCGCCCCGTCAAATATCGATGCAGGAAAAAGTTTTTTAAATTAAAATGTTACAAATTAATTATTAATCAATAACATTAAGAAAATCAACAGCCCCTGCTACTGCAGACGACAATAACAGGGGCTGCTGGAGATTCGATCTTTAGAATAACCCTTCACTTTGCCTGTTTCCGTATCCACATCCACCCGTCTGTAAGCGGGGTCGGAGCTTGTGCCCGGCATGAGTTTTATCGCCCCTGCTACAGGAACGATAAACCCTGCACCTTTGTAGGTGAGAATGTCCCTCACGAGCAGTTTCCACCCCGTGGGGACCCCCTTGAGGTTGGGGTTATCCGAGAGGCTCAGATGTGTCTTGACCATGCAGGTGCCGAGTTTGGAAATCTCGGGGTCGGCCTCCATCCTCTTGGCCTTTGCAAGGGCCTCCGGCGTGTACTCAACACCGTCGGCGCCGTATACCTGCTCGGCTATCATCTCTATGCGCGTCCTGACGGGTGTATCGAGCTCGTAGAGGAATTTGAAGTCATTGGGCTCATTGCATGCATCTATTACGGCGTCTGCCAGCTCAAGCGCGCCGTCGCCGCCGTACTGCCAGTGCTTTGATACAGCCACGCGCGCACCGGCTTCCTCGGCGATTCTTCTTACGGCATTGATCTCGTTATTCGTGTCTGTATAGAATGCATTGATACATACCACAGGGTTGATTCCCGCCTTCTTCACAGTGTTGATATGGTGGACGAGGTTTTTGCATCCTTCCTCGACCCAGCCGACGTTTTCTTTCATGTACTCCTCGGGCATCGGCCTTCCCGGTACGGGGATAGGGGCTCCGCCGTGACATTTCAGCGCCCGGATTGTGGCGACGAGGACCGCGGCATTCGGTTTGAGTCCGGAGAACCTGCATTTCAGATTCCAGAACTTTTCAAAACCTATATCAGCGCCGAACCCGGACTCCGTAAGATGATACTCGCCGAGTTTGAGACCGACCCTGTCCGCGATTATTGAAGACTGCCCTATTGCAATGTTTGCAAAAGGTCCTGCGTGTACCAGCACCGGCTGCCCCTCGAGGGTCTGCATCAGGTTGGGATTAAGCGCCTCGACCATCCAGGCGGTCATTGCTCCTGCAACCTCAAGGTCCTCGGTGGTCACGGGATTGCCCTTTTTGTCGTAAGCGACAACGATTCTGCCCATGCGCTCCCTCATGTCCTTGAGGTCTGTTGCAACGGACAGTATCGCCATGACCTCTGAGGAGACGGCTATTGCAAAACCCGATTTCATCATGAATCCGTCCATCTTGCCGCCGTGGCCTATGGTTATATCCCTCAGGGCTTGGGCGCAGAAGTCTATTATCCACTTCATCTCCACGTTGCGGGGGTCTATGTTGAGGCGTTTCTGTTTGCGTTTGGCCCACTGCTCGTCATCGTAATTGAACTCGTGCTGTATTCTTGAGGTCAGGGCCACCATTGCGAGGTTGTGAGCATTCATGATCGCATTGATATCACCGGTGAGACCCAGTGAAAAAGGGGTCAGTGGTATACACTGGCTGAGTCCTCCCCCAGCGGCCGAGCCCTTTATGTTCATGGTAGGGCCGCCGGAAGGCTGCCTGATGGCGGCTATAACGTTTTTGTTTCTCTTACCGAGCCCCTGTGTAAGTCCCATGGTGGTCGTGGATTTACCCTCGCCCAGCGGTGTAGGTGTTATTGCAGTGACGTCAACATACTTGCAGTCGGGTTTATCCTTCAGGCGTTCAAGGATTCTCTTGAAATCCAGTTTTGCTACATAATGGCCGTGGGGCAGAAGTTCTTCCTTTTCGAGCCCCAGTTCTTCTCCTAACCGGTAAACTGTCTTCATGTCGGCTTCTGCAGCTTCAGCAATTTCCCAGTCGGCATGTTTGGTTGGATCAAGCGGCATTTTAATTTTCCTCCTTTTGTTGTGTTTCGAAGTTGTTTTATCCCTGCAGTTAAGGACAACGTATTCAGTTTTGTTACAGGGCGATGATGTTCGGTGTCAGTCAGAGTTTAAACCCTGCTCTCTGTTCTGGTGTGGGCTGATGACAACACCGGGCTATGAAGTATAAAACAGTAGCATAGAGCATACTTTACTGTCAAACGAAATATGTCAATATATGAATAATTTTTGCTAATTGTATTAAAATCATTATTGCAGAGAAAACCAGGAGATAACTAATAACAGATAACTTCCTGCTAAATAAATGAAAATTTCTCTGATTCCCCTCTTTGCCGGACGGGGATTACAGGGTCTCCGCCGGCAGAGCGGTGGATTTTTGGGAGATTTTCGCATAAACCTTAATGTGGCATACATGGCAGGAGAGCCTGCCGTAAAACCTTTATAAAGCGATGGGATATTGAAAATAACTCTTTATTGCAGGAATTAACGGAGAGTGAAATTGCAAAAGATGTCAATATGCTGTGCAAATGCAAAGTATTTCCTGAAGGTATCGCAGATAAAGCTTTTCCGGCAGGCCCTCCTGCCCGCAGGCGATGTTTTTATGCCACTGTAAGGTAAAGAAAACAAAGAAAGGTATAGATTTTGAACTGGCACCAGAAAGATATTAAAGAGATTTTCGAGTATCTGAAATCCTCTTCCGAGGGACTGTCCTCCGATGACGCGGCGAAAAGACTTGATGAGTACGGTCCCAATGTACTTCAGGAGACCGGTAAAAAGACTGCTTTCATGATGTTCCTCGATCAGTTCAAGGATTTCATGATCATGATCCTTATAGCTGCTGCCGTGGTCTCGGGCATGATGGGGGAATTATCCGATACAATCGCCATCGTGGTTATTGTAATCCTCAACGCAATTATCGGTTTTGTCCAGGAGTACCGTGCCGAGAAGGCGATGAGGGCATTGAAGGAAATGGCCGCGCCCACGGCGCTGGTGCTCAGGGACAGGAAACCCGTGGATATCAATGCATCCGAGCTTGTGCCGGGAGACATGGTCCTGCTTGAAGCCGGCAAAATAGTTCCGGCTGATATGCGTCTTACGGAGGCCGCACAGATCAGGATCGAAGAGGCTGCGCTCACGGGCGAATCCGTTCCGGTTGATAAAACCGCCGAGACACTCAGCGGCGAATCTATACCGCTCGGGGACAGGAGGAACATGGCCTTTAAAGGCACGACCGTTTCATACGGCCGGGGCACCGGCATCGTGATTTCAACGGGCATGAAGACCGAGCTCGGGAAAATAGCCGCCATGCTCCAGGGGGAGGAGGAGGTTAAAACACCCCTTCAGAAGAGGCTTGCCAAATTCGGCCAGCGGCTCGGGCTTGCGGTCCTTGCAATCTGCGCCATTGTTTTCATAACCGGCCTGCTGAGGGGCGAGCAGCCGCTGATAATGTTTCTCACTGCGGTCAGCCTTGCCGTAGCCGCCATCCCCGAGGCCCTGCCTGCAGTGGTAACCATATCCCTTGCACTGGGGGCTAAAAAGATGGTCAGGCAGAACGCCCTCGTGAGAAAACTCCCGGCGGTCGAGACACTTGGTTCCGTCACCTACATCTGTTCGGATAAAACAGGTACGCTTACCCTGAACAGGATGACCGTCGAGGAAATATATGTAAATGGAAGAGTATTCAAAAATCCGGATGAACAGGAACTCTCCACGCACGGCTCTCAACCGGCGGGCCTGTTTTACGCCATGGCGCTTAATAATGATGCGGTTCAGGGCGGGGACGGCCGGATAATAGGTGATCCTACGGAAACAGCGCTTTTTGAAGCTGCGGAAAGAAGAGGATTCAATAAAAACAGGCTCGAGCGGGATTTCCCGAGAACGGCCGAAATCCCGTTCGACTCCGGCAGGAAATGCATGACCACATTTCATGAGGTCCGTAATAAAGCCGCGATTCAAGACGCCCGGATCATCTCATTTACAAAGGGTGCCCTGGAATCGATTCTCGATAAATCCACACATATCCTCCACATGGGTAAAACTGTGGAGCTTACGGAGGCGTTCCGGAAAGAACTCATATCCGTAAACGACAGGATGGCCAGCGAGGGATTAAGGACACTTGCATTTGCAGAGAGACGCTGGGAGGCACTGCCTGAAGAGATCACGCCGGAGACTGCGGAGAATGGGCTTACATTCCTCGGCCTTGCAGGGCTGATGGATCCACCGAGGGAAGAGGCAAAAGAGGCGGTCAGTATGTGCAAGACCGCGGGCATAAAACCGGTGATGATCACCGGTGATCATCCGCTTACGGCAAAGAATATAGCAAGAAGGCTCGGGATAATCAATGACGGGGACGGTGTGATGACAGGGGCCGACCTCGACAGGCTCTCCATTGAGGAATTCAGGGAAAGGGTGGAGAAGATAAGGGTCTATGCAAGGGTGGCGCCCGAGCAGAAGATAAAAATAGTCAGGGCCCTTCAGGACAAGGGGGAGTTCGTTGCAATGACGGGAGACGGTGTTAATGATGCACCTGCCCTGAAGAGGGCGGATATCGGAGTCGCCATGGGTATTACGGGCACGGATGTGGCCAAGGAATCATCCCACATGATACTCCTTGACGACAATTTCGCCACCATTGTAAAGGCGGTCAGGGAAGGCAGGCGGATATTCGACAATATCCGCAAGTTCATAAAATACACCATGACGAGCAATTCCGGCGAGATATGGACGATATTCCTGCCGCCTTTCCTGGGGCTGCCCATTCCCCTTCTTCCTATCCATATATTGTGGATCAACCTTGTAACAGACGGCCTGCCCGGCCTTGCCCTCGCAGTGGAACCGGGGGAAAAAGGGATTATGAACAAGCCGCCCCGCCACCCGAAGGAGAGCATATTCGCGCACGGCCTCGGCTACCATTTGTTCTGGGTGGGCCTCCTCATGGGGAGCGTGTCGATTTTTACCCAGGCATGGTTCATGAAAACAGGCGGGACGCACTGGCAGACCATGGTGTTTACCGTGCTGTCGCTGAGCCAGATGGGGCATGTCCTCGCCATCAGGTCGGAGACGGAGTCGCTCTTTAAACAGGGGCTGTTTTCCAACAGGCCGCTCCTCGGTGCGGTTTTGCTGACTTTTCTCCTGCAGATGGCGACAATATACGTGCCTTTTCTGAATCCTGTCTTTAAAACAGCCCCGCTTACCGCCGGAGAACTGTTTATCTCGCTGGCGCTTTCATCCGTCGTATTCTTTGCAGTCGAGACGGAAAAATGGTTCCGAAGGAGAAGGCTTCGGATGCAGACAGCCCGGGATGACGCTTAGGGAGTCTCATGTTTGCAAACATCCTGTTCCCTATAAACGCGGAGGCCTTTACATATATCGTCCCCGGAGAACTCGAGTCGAAAATAAGGCGTGGTTCACGGGTGGCGGCGCCTTTTAAAAAAAGTCACAAGACAGGGGTCGTCACCGGATTTACTGCCGAGCCGGCGGATAAGTCGAAAACCCTCAGGTCAATACAATCCCTCCTCGATGACGAGCCGCTGATTCCGGAGAACATACTGAGGCTTATCAGGTGGGTCGGGCAGTATTATATGTCCACCACAGGCCTCGCCCTCAAGAATGCCGTGCCCGCGGCTTTTTTTTCAGGGAAAACGCCGGGGAAACCGAGGATTACTTATTCCGGTGATATAGGGAAGCAGGAAGCGCCTGAGCTTACACCGGCGCAGCGCAGGGTATTGAAGGAGATAAATAGAACGGACAAGGGCGTCTTTCTCCTTCACGGGGTCACGGGCAGCGGCAAGACGGAAGTTTATGTTAATGCCATTGAATCATTGCCTCCCGGCAGGCAGGCCATAGTCCTCGTGCCTGAAATCGCCGTCACCGTGCAGATAATCGACAGACTGCGGAGCTGCTTTGGTGACAGGGTCGTTTTTTTCCACAGCGGCCTCTCTGCCGGGGAACGTATAAGATACTGGCAAAAAATGAGAAGCGGAGAGGCGAAGGTGGTTATCGGCGTCAGGAGCGCCGTATTCGCCCCTTTTGAAAACGCCGGGCTGATCATCATAGATGAAGAACAGGAGGCGTCATACAAACAGTCCGACGGCTTGCGGTATAATGCGCGGGACGTGGCCCTTGCAAGGGCGAAGCTGGAGGGCATGAAGATAATCCTTGGTTCCGCGACACCGTCCATGGAGGCATTCCATGCCGCCCGTAAGGGGAAGTTCAGATACCTTGAAATTAAAAACAGGGTGGATCATAAATCCATGCCCCGGATTGAGATCATAGACATGACCACTGAAGACAAACAGACGTTTTCGCTCTCAAATAAACTCATAACCAGCCTGAGAGAAAACATTTCCGCCGGATACCAGTCCCTGATAATGCTTAACAGGAGGGGATACTCGCCTTTCTGCATCTGCGCCGACTGCGGCCATACATATAAATGTCCTGCGTGCAGCATAACACTTATATATCATAAGGACACGAGGACCCTGAACTGCCATTACTGCGGTTCATACCTGAAACCGGGCGACCTGTGCCCGAACTGCGGGGGTGCAAAAGTAAAGTATCTCGGCACCGGCACACAGAGAGTCGAAGAAGAGCTCAAGGCACTGATACCGGAACTTGCGGTCCGGAGAATGGACAGGGATACCACACGCAGGAAATTTTCACACTACAGCATCATCAAGGAAATGGAGGACAAAAAAATCGACCTGCTTTTGGGCACGCAGATGGTGGCAAAGGGCCATGATTTCCCGGATGTCACCCTTTCCGCCATCATCTCCGCTGATGTCACCCTGAACATGCCGGACTTCAGGTCTGCGGAAAGGGCGTTTCAGCTCTTCACGCAGCTTGCGGGAAGGTCCGGCCGGGGCGATGCGCCGGGAAAGGCATACATACAGACCTATGAGGCAGGGCACTATGTCTTTGATTACGTGAGGAATAATGATTACAAGGGATTTTACGAAAGGGAAATGGCACAGCGGAAAGAATTGTCATATCCGCCTTCCGGCAAGCTGCTGAGGATTATTTTGAGTTTCCGGGACAGGGATGCAGGGGAAAAGGCCGTTGCCGCTGTCTCAGAGAGGATAAAAAAGATACAACACACACCCGCCGGTAAAGACGCCGAGATACTCGGCCCGGCTCCGGCGCCGATTGAAAAGATCAGGAATTTCTGGAGATGGCATATTATACTGAAGGGGAGAAATTCCAGAAAACTGCGTGAGCGTGCATTGGCCGTGCTGCAGAGCATGAAAGGCTCCAGGGGAATGAAAATCGATATTGATGTGGATCCGGTCAATCTTATGTAAGTGTAAGCCCTGGTCTTGCATAAACGCGGCGAGGGAGGCTGCCGTAAAACCTTTATAAAGCGATGGGATATTGGAAATGTGTTCTTGTTGCAGGAAATAACGGGAAAAAGGCCGTCCTCCGTGTCGGTTAACCGTGTCCGTTTCTGTTGTTTGTCTTTTACGGTCACGGACAACGG
>JAADFS010000105.1 GCA_013152795.1 Deferribacteres bacterium | reverse complement strand
GTTTTTCGGTGTGAATGAAGACGGCTTCCCTGAGGGAAACGATATTAAAGTGGATATCGAGTTCGACACGAACGACCCCCTTCAGGTCTGTCTTCAGAAACACAGGGGGAACTACGGGAGGCTGCTCTGCTATGTCTACAAGGACGGGGTGAATTATAACCTCGAGACAGTAAAAAAGGGATGGAGCCCGTATTTCGTGAAGTACGGCCGTTCGCGTCTTTATCACGAAGAATTCCTGTCGGCCGAGGCTGCGGCCCAGGCCGCGGGTATCGCCGTCTGGAACCCGGAGACAAACGCAGGCGGTAACAGGCGTGACTATGAAAGCCTCATCCCCTGGTGGCACCTTCGGGACAGTGTCGTCCAGGATTTCAGGAAATTCGGCCTTCAGGCAGGCGTAAAGTCGGTGAGGCTCGATTACGAGGAGATAGCCGAGACAGCAAAAGCAGGCAATGAGATAACCGTGTTCTGCGACCTGCAGGGCGGCATACACAAACGGGCCGGCAACGGAGCGCTTATTTATGCCGGCTCAATAAGGCACAAGTTCAACCTCTGGATTCCGGAGATTGACTCTCCCCCCTCACAGGAGATACTGAACCTGATAGAAAACCGTTATGCAGGCAGGGGCAGGGGCTACGTCTATGTCAGCGGCAGGGCAAGCCTCTATCCGCCGGAATACGGAAAGCCCCAGATCGTGCTTACAAGCGCCGGACAGCTTTCAGACCTTCCGCCCGGGACCTGAACCTGAGAAAAAACAGGCCGGCCAATCCAAGGCCGAGAAGCAGTACCGTCGAAGGCTCCGGGACCGGCGTGGCGGTGACACGCCCGAGCAGTTCGGCTGATGCGCTCTGTCCTTCATACACATGAAATTGATCAATCGTCGTGTAACCGGCGCCTGATATATTTCCGAATCCTACGAATTCGAGGGTATAGTTAATGCCGTCTGCCGTAAAATAGGTGTCCGGCACCGAGGTGGGCAAATAAACGATATCGGCGCTCGCAGCGGCATCGGCCGTATTCAGCGTGTTTATCAGTCCCAGGTTATATACGAAATCCTGGTTTATCCCTGACGGCGTGGTAAGTGAAAGCGTAACGCTGAGGTCCACCGCATCGGCCTGTGTACCGGCATAAATACTTCCGTTAAAAAACGTCAGCAAACCAAAGCTGAAGACCTGCTCTGTTTCCACTGAGAAGGGAGTGCCGTCAAAGCCCAGCCAGCTCGGCCCGGTTACAGGACCGACCCCCCATGTAAAAAGATCCGTGCCCACTCCGGTCACGACCATTGTGTCCGGACCCACAGGGTTTATGAATATACCGCTGCTGCTGCCCGCAATCGGAAGGGCCGCGGCACTTGAAGCAAACAACAGGACTATTGCTGAGACGAGACTCAGTAAATGTATTCTTTTAAACATGATGCTTTCTCCTTTTTTATTTTTCAGATAAGGATTTCAGGATGTTCCGAATACACGAACAATGGTAGAACGCTCTTATGTATAACCGGTATCAAGCAAATAACGTACCGGCCTTTCGGAAAAACGTGTATCCCTTTGAAAAAAAAAGACAATTATCCGGTTAGCTGTCTTCTCATGGTTTGAGTTTAACCGGGGTATTGTAAAGAATTTTAACAGAACACCTTGTTGGAATTTAAATAAATTGAACATCCGGTACGATATAACGTATCGATTCCAAAGACAATTTGTGAAATTGATACAGAAACGCGTATATTCATTGTACTGTAAAAATCTTTTATTCGAGTAAAAAATTCCGACACTTTTCGGGTAGCCTGCCGTGGTCTCAAATTCTGAATTATTCTGATTCAGATGATAGTGATTTAAGTGGGGTTCTGCAGGAAAAACGGCTGTCTTCGTTTACAACCTGTACGCCCTTTCTGCTGGTGGAGTTTATTACAAGCGGTCCCTGCAGATTTGCTGTGACATTCTCACCCTGAACCCTCAGTATCGCCAGAATGATCACATCCTCTTCGTTTTCGATTCCGAGAAGATCCCTTGTCTGATTATCGATCTTCACCGAATAATCGGGAAAGAATTCATATGTCGGCGCCACGATAAATGCAACATCCTTTGCATCCACGGCCTGAAGCCATTTCAGCAGGGTATCCTTATAGTCCATCAGGATATATCTCCTTACATCCGGAAACCCTATGAGGCCGTTGGGGAAATATATGATCTTGTCCCTGGCAACCTCGAGCCTGCCGAACCTTGTCGTATCAAAGGATATCATCTGCTCCTGAAGGCCTCCTTTATCCTGCCGAATTCATCCAGAGACAATTCGGATGAGAGTCGGTTTTCAGCCTGTATCTTTTCATATATCTCCTCCCGGTATATCGGAAGCTCTGCACGGGCCTCGATCCCGATCTTTACCTGCCTGCCCTTTATATCAACTATCCTGATGGTTATCTCATGGCCTATTCTTACGACTTCTCCCGGCTTCCGTGTCAAGACAAGCATTGTATTTTCTTCCTTTTCGGCACCCGACCTTAACTTTTCCCGGCAGGGAAGGATACAGAAGGGTGTTTTGTCTTATCTCAGAAAATCAAACAGCGACTGCGACAGGCTCTTCAACGACGAGATCCTCATAGCCTGAAGGGTGGACTGAATCTTTGTCATTGACAGCGCCACTTCCGCTATATCCGCATCCTGCAGCGATGAAAGGCTCTGCTGGTAGGAAATGTTGTTTTCCTCCAGCCTCTTTTTCTGATCCTCCAGATACTTCAGTCGGGAACCCACATCCGCCGTAGTATTGACAACCGAGTCGATGGCGCCATCGAGCAGGTAAATGCTTCCCCGGATACCCGCTGTATCATTGTTCAACAGTGAATTTGCAAAGTGCTCGAGTATCTTGAAAAAACTTATGGAGCCGGTCAGATTTGTCGAGGTGGAGGATGCGTGATAAAGCAGTGAAAGGCCCGTGGTGTCCGTATCACCTGCGTCTGAAAAATTGCCGTTTCCGTCTTCATCCACTGCTATGGTGAAACTCGTGCCGGCTACAACAGGTGCAAAGAGCAGTCTCTTGTCGGAATCACCGTTTATTACAAATGCCTCTATCCCCAGCGCATTGGTCGTGAGGTTAGACTTCAGGTCAGTATGGAGAAGCGCAGAGAGTCCGCTGCTGTCCGTATCGTTCCCGTCGTCGTCCGATACCTCGATGGTGAAAGGCGTGCCCGCGGTCGTCGGCCTGAAAAACAACCTTACCTGCCCCGTGGTTGCATCAGTCGCGAGCCGCGCCTCTATGCCTGAGACATTGTTATTGATATAAGTGGCAAGGGTTGATACAGTGGTATTGCTGTTGCCTGAATTCACCTCTACGGTTACAGCATCATCCGTTCCCACCTTAATCGTTAATGTGCCCGTACCCACCGTGCTGGTTCCGTCTGTGTAGTAACCCGTCATCGGCGCATTTATGGTATCCCTGATCTCCTCCGGCGAGGCGCTGGTTGAGCCGTCCTTGACAGGAACGTTCACGGGATTTCCGGAGCCTGTTGTGATCCTGAGCGTGCCTGTGAGCGTCTGTCCCGTCAGGTCGGAAGTGATCAGCTTTGTCGTGTCGCTGAACGCCGTGTCACCCGGGACGTTTATCCTGGCCTTTATTCCGTCGCTTACATAGATTTCCATGCTGTTGGAATCTCCCTGGTACGTACCCGAAGAGCTGAAAGACCGCGTACCGGTTTTATATCCGGAAAATATGTACTTGTTTCTAAGCCTGGTGTTACCGATGTCGAGAAGTTCACTGAACAGATTCCGGACCTCGTAAAAGGTCATCTTCCTTGTGGTGGCGTTGGAGGTATCGCTGCTTGCGGAAACGGCAAGTTCCCTCGCCCTGCTGAGAATGTTTTCCGAAGAGCTCAGGAGGGTTTCGGTAAGACCGAGGGTGCTTATACCCTCATCTATATTCCTGTTGAATTGTTCTATTGCATTTATGGAGACCTTGTAAGACATGGCGCCGCGCAGCGCTATTACGTCATCCGACGGTTTCGTGAGTTTCTTGCCGGAACTTAATTGCTCCTGTACCTTTCCGAGCTCGCTGAGGTTTTTGCTCAGGGACTTCGAGAACTGGTTGTAAAGCATGAACGCGGTGATTCTCATATGTTGATGATCATCTCCAGGAGTTCGTCCGTCAGCTTTATGATCCTTGCGCCTGCCTCAAATGCGCGCTGATATCTGATAAGGTTGGCCGCCTCCTCATCAAGGGACACGCCCGATACGGACTCCCGCCTGTTTTTCAGTTCAAACAGCAGATTATCCTCAAACTCAAGGCTGTCGGAAGCCGACTGCGACAGCGATCCAACGGTTGAAACCGTCTCCGCGTAATAATCCTCATAGGTAACGCTGCCGAGATTGGATATCTGCGAGGTGTACTTGTCTATAATATCCAGTGCATTGGTGTTGTCACCCGGCAAAGCGGATGATGATTTCGCCGCCGCTACCTGCCTGCCGCTTGTTACGGCCACCTTGAAATTCTCGATCACGCTCTTCAGAGGGCTTACAAAAAAACTGTCATTTACAGAAGGCGCGGAGGAGCCGTCTGTAATAACCACCCTGATGCCGTTGAAATCGATGTTGTCCCCGGAAGTGTATGCGCCCTGTTTTACAAGCGCGCCTGTTTCATGATTGCGCACCTGGTAATTCAGTGTTCCCGATACATCCACAAAGGTTATGTCATATTCATTAAGCGCCAACACCGAGGGGTCATAGTCATAAATCGCTGCCGATGTTATAACCGCGCCTGAGCCGCCTGTTGTGTCATCCCGTGTATATAACTTCATCGCATCGAAAAAATCCGTGCCTGCGTTGCCGTCCAGATCATAGGTGGGTCTTGAAGATGAGCTTTTATGAAGGTAATTCGTCTCTTCAATTATTGATGCAACGAGCTTTCTCAGGCTGAGCAACGGCCTTGACTTGATATCATTCCTGAGGGAAACATATCCGCCGAGCCTGCCGCTGTGGAAAAAAGAGGTTATATCCGTTTTGCCGTGGTATACGTTTCTGTCTCCCTCGAGGTTAAGGGCCGTTGACAACTCATATGACTGGACACCCGCCACGATGCTGCCCCTGCCTGCAACAATCGAGACAGAGCCGTCCTTGTCCTCATACCAGTCATAATCTATGAGCTCGGCAAGCTCCTTCATCATCTGCTCCCTCTGGTCCCTGAATACGTTCGCCGTCTCAACGCCGCCCGCCTCAACTTCTATTATCTTTCCGTTCACCGTGGCGATATTCTTTGTCAGTACATTTATCTGGTCCACTACATCCTTGATTTCATCATTTACGAAATTCAGTGTGTTCTTCAGATCGTTTTCCATCTGTTTGGCCGTGTTGACAAAGGCCTCGGCCTTTACGAGGAGCATGGACCTCTGGGCCGTTTCATGGGGGTTGGCGGCAACCTCCTGCCATGCATTGAAATAATCGGTCATGGCATTTGACAGCCCGAAGTCCTGGGCTTCATTGAAAATCTGCTCGACATGGCTCATCCCCCGGTCGACCGAGAAGGACTTCCCATAGCTTGAGCTCTGCCCGAGGATCTGGTAAAAGATAAAACCGTCAAACGCCCTCCTTATATCGACCTTCCCAACGCCCCTGCCCAGATAATTCCCGTTCATTTCAATAGGGTTGGCTATCCGCATTACTACATCCTGGCGGCTGTAGCCGGGGGTGTTCACATTCGCGATATTATTGCTTGATACGCGAAGGGCCTTCTGGTTTGCGTAAATTCCGGATCTGCCTATATCGAAAAGTCCTAAGAGGGACATCTATGTCTCCTTTGACAGGAGGGCCCCGCTGGTCAGGGGGACATCCTCCTTTGTAAACGGTCTGAGAAAATTTATGTTTGTCCTTATATAATTTATGGAGCGGTCTATCAGTATGGAGTTGAACCTGTTCATCTCCTCTATGCTCTGAAGGAGGGACAACAGAGTGGAGCGCAGCTCGGAGAATACATCATTGCCCGTGATTCCGGCGAGTTCCCTGAGATTAATCTCAGCGCTCACCCCCCTGTCTCCGGCAATCTTTATTATGAGCCTCCGGCGTTCCTCTTCAAGGAGCCGCAGCCTCATAACGATGGTGTCCTTCTCCTTTGATATCTCTTCGAGCCGTTCCGCATCAATGTTAAGCAGACACTCCCTTTCCCTTCCGAGGAGGTCGTGAAGTGTCTTGTAAGTATTGATCTGTTCCTTCAGAATATTCTCAACAGCCAGTTCGGATGTCATATTTCTTCCAGTATCTTCTTTGCCACATTCAGCAGGTCCACATTATATGTCCCGGCATCAATCGCCTTTTTAATTGACTCAATCCTGTCAGTCCTTATCTCCGGCATCTGATCTATAATGCTCTTCAGCTCGTTTATCTCTTTTGCCTTGCCGGAAAGAGTTATCCTGTCCTTGCTGTCATCGGCTTTATTGGCATTGTCTTTCTGCTCCGTGTCATGGTTCTTGCTTATGTCCTTGACCCTGTTGTTGTATACGTCCTGTCCTTCAACTGGATTAGTTCCCTGGATCTTCATATCTTACCCCCCTTTCTCTAACAGATTTTACTGCCTGCATTTTACCAGTTATCAACCCGAGGTTGAAAGACCCTTGTATTACCTCTTGTCATTTTATTTAACACTCCTTTTCAGCATCTCTCGTATGGTTCTGTAATAGAGGTGTTGTTCGCTTAACCTTGTTGTCAATTTTCTTTACACTTCTTGCTTATTTTATCGGCCTTTCCCCCTAAAAACTTTAATCCTCTTCGGTTGCAGCCCTGTTTATCTCCGGCATTCTCTGCATCCATCTGACTATTGCGTCACTGAGGCCGAGCCCCCTCTCCGCCAGGAGCCTTGAGACCTCCATATCAAAAAGGCTCATGTATGTATCGTATCCAGGGCCCTTTTTTTCAGAAGACATGCTCTCTGCCGTCTCTCTCATCACCTTTATCAACTGGTATGCAAAGAGAGACTCCATCTCTCTCGCAACCTTTCTATACTCCGTGCTCCTGTCCGCTCCGCCCGGCTGCGGGGCGCTGACTTCTGATATCAGATTGATCATATTATCTCCAGCTCCGCCTGCAATGCACCGGCTGCCTTTAATGCCTGAAGTATCGAGATCAGGTCGCGGGGGGTCACGCCCAGGAGATTCAGGGCCTTTACCACTTCACCGAGGGTAACGCCGGAGACCTCAACCAGCGACGCCTTCTGCTCCCGGACATTGATGTCCGTCCGGGGCACAACGGTTGTCTCGGCCTTTCCCGGCGCAAACGGCGGCGGCTGGGAAACCTTGGGCTGCTCTGTAATGTCAATGGCAAGGGAACCGTGCGCGATCGCCACAGGGGAAATCGTCACATTCTTGCCGATGATCACCGTACCTGTCCTTTCGTTGATAACAATCCTGGCCGGCATGTCCATTTCGACATCCAGCATATCGACCTTTGTAATAAGGGCCACGAGGTTATCCCTGTATTCATCGGGAATCAAAAGCCTCACGGCAGACGGGTCAACAGGGGAGGCATAGTCACCGCCGAGGGCAATATTTATTTTTCTTGATATCTCATTTGCGACCGCGAAATCAGCCTTGTGGAGAAAGAGCCTTATATCCCTGCCGTTGCCGAGGGTGAAGACAGGCTCCCTTTCTATCGTCACGCCTGCGGGGATTCTTCCCGCCGTCGGATGATTCTTCTGCACCGAGGCCGCCCCGCCTTCCGCGGCAAAGCCGCCTATTGAGACGGGACCCTGGGCAAGGCCGTAGACCTTGCCGTCAGGGCCTTTGAGGGGGGTAAGAAGGAGTGTGCCGCCCTGGATGCTCTTGGCATCCCCGATTGTTGAAACAAGGGCGTCGATCTTTATACCCGGTTTTGCAAACGGCGGTAATGTGGCTGTAATCACGACCGCCGCAATGCTTTTGCTCTTAAGGTCGGCAGGGTTCAGCGTAAGCCCCATTCTTCTCAGCATGTTCACAATGCTCTGTACCGCGGCCCGGCCTTTATCGCCGGAACCGTCAAGCCCGACCACCACGCCGTAGCCGATAAGCTGATTATCCCTGACCCCTTCAAAACTCGCAATATCCTTGATGCGCTCGGCAAAAGAATAAGTGAAAAGTGAAAAGTGAAAAGTGAAAAGTAAAATCAGGACCGCAACCAATATTATTTTTTTCATATATCCGGTTTTCATTTCTTAACCCCTAACTCTTCAACCCTTCAACCCAGAACTCTGAACTTCATCAAAACGGCCATACATTGTCAAGAATTCTCACGAGCCATCCCGGTTTCTGCTTGTCCTGGATTACGCCGTCACCCACATAGTAAACCCTTGCGTCTGCCACCTTGGTGCTTGAGACCGTATTGTCGGCATCGATATCATCAGGCCTCACCATGCCTGAAAGCACGAGTATCTGCCTCTCGTTGTTAATGGTCAGTTCCTTTCTCGCCTCCAGGACCAGGTTGCCGTTGGGCAGGACCTCCACGACCTTTGCCGTTATGGTCGCTATAAGCTCGCCTTCCCTGTTCGTGTCGCCCTTGCCCTTGAACTGTGATTTCGCGCTCCCCTTGGCCGCCGGCTTGAATACATTGGTGTCCTTGTACAGGCCGTTCAGCACGGGCCAGTCCTGGATGTTGAAATCGGTGTTCATGCCCAGCAGTTCCTCGAGCTTGACGTCCAGCGATGAATCGCGGCTGGTGCTGGTATCGGCCTTACCGGAGCCCGAGAGGCTCTCCGCTATCTTTATCGTCACAAGGTCATTAAGCCTTCTTGCCTTCCTGTCCCCGAAAATATTAACCGTATCAT
>JAADFS010000104.1:6004-9678 GCA_013152795.1 Deferribacteres bacterium | reverse complement strand
CCGCCGTCCCCTCGAGTCTCTCGGCTGCGGGGAGGTCACCGAGTATCCTGCCGATGAAGGACTTCCTTGAGGGGCCCAGGAGTATGGGTTTTTCAAAGCCGGTGAATTCGTTCAGCCGTCTGATGATTTCAAGGTTGTGCTCAACGGTCTTGCCGAACCCGATGCCCGGGTCTATGATTATCATGTCATCCGGTATCCCGGCCTGTCTTGCAATGGCGATGCCTTCATGCAGGTAGTCCGTAATCTCTGGAATAAGTGCCTTGTAAACCGGGTTCTTCTGCATGTCCGCCGGCGTGCCCCTGATGTGCATTATTACAACCGGTGCCTTAGCCGCGGCGGCCACCCCGGCCATTTTCGGGTCGAATCTCAATCCGCTTATATCGTTTATAATGGAGGCGCCTGCCGACAGGGCCGCCTCCGCCACACGGGACTTGCATGTATCGACTGATATGGGTATCTTGAGTTTCCCTGAAAGGGCCTCGATGACGGGTACCACGCGCCTGATTTCTTCCCTGACCGGGATTTTTGCGGCACCGGGCCTCGTTGATTCACCGCCTATATCGATTATGTCGGCGCCTTCCTCCTGCATCCTGAGGGCCTGCTCCACAGCGCCGGCCCTGTTGAAAAACCTGCCGCCGTCATAAAAGGAGTCAGGTGTGATGTTCAGGATACCCATTATAAAGGTACGTTCAGAGAAGTCGAACGTCCAGTCTTTAAAGGCAAGTTTCAAAGGCAATCCTCCTTGTCCCCGAGAGGGGTCATGGCGCGGGGGTGAGTTTACGACAGTATACAGCGGAACCGGAGTTATGATGCCGTCTCAGGCGTGGCGCTCATGCCCTTTGCTGATTCGACTTCATCACTGCCGGTAACATCTTCTTCTTTACTTTCTTTACTCTTTTCCTGCCCTGCAGGTTCAACCGGGGCAAGCTCCTTGCCCTGGATTATGGCATCTATGTCGGAGGCATCGAGCGTCTCCCTTTCAAGCAGGGCCTGCGCGAGATTCACGAGAGAGGTCTTGTTGTCAAGCAACAGGCGCCTTGCATATTGATACCTCTCATTGACGATGCTTTTGACCTCTTCATCTATCTCTTCCGCTGTCTTTTCAGAGTAGTCCTTGTGCTTTGTGATCTCTTTGCCGAGGAATATCTGCTCCTCGCGCTTGCCGAATGTAAGCGGGCCGAGTCTCTCGCTCATACCCCATTCGCAGACCATCTTTCTTGCAAGGTCAGTGGCCCTCTGCAGGTCGTTGCCGGCTCCTGTGGTTATATGCCCCAGGGCGATCTCCTCTGCGGCCCTTCCACCCATGAGAACGGCCAGGGTATTCAGGATATATTCCTTGGAATGGGTATACCTGTCGTCTATGGGAAGCTGCTGCGTGACCCCGAGCGCCATGCCCCTTGGTATTATACTGACCTTGTGAAGGGGGTCGGTGCCTGGGGTCAGTTTTGCGACAAGCGTATGGCCTGCCTCATGGTATGCGGTGTTGTTCTTTTCTTCTTCGGAGATTATCATGCTTTTTCTTTCCTTGCCCATGATAACCTTGTCCTTCGCGGTCTCAAAGTCCGACATCTCAACCTTGGTCTTTGACTGTCTCGCTGCGAGCAGGGCGGCCTCATTCACGAGATTGGCAAGGTCCGCACCTGAGAACCCGGGGGTTCCCCTTGCAAGGATATCAATGTCCACATTGTCGGCAAGCGGGATATTTTTGATGTGTACCTTGATTATCTCCTGCCTGCCCTTGACATCCGGGTGTGGGACTATAACCTGCCTGTCAAACCTTCCGGGGCGCAGAAGCGCAGGGTCAAGCACATCCGGCCTGTTGGTGGCTGCAAGCACTATAATGCCTTCGTTCGGGGCAAAGCCGTCAAGCTCTACGAGCAACTGGTTGAGTGTCTGCTCGCGCTCGTCATGCCCGCCTCCGAGGCCGGCCCCCCTGTGGCGGCCCACTGCATCTATCTCGTCAATGAATATAATGCACGGCGAGTTCTTTTTTGCCTGTTCAAACAGGTCCCTGACCCTTGAGGCCCCCACACCGACGAACATCTCGACAAAGTCTGATCCGCTGATGGAGAAAAACGGCACGCCCGCCTCACCTGCTATTGCCTTGGCAAGGAGTGTCTTTCCAGCTCCGGGAGGGCCTACAAGCAGAACGCCCTTTGGAATCTTACCACCCAGTTTCTGAAACTTCTGCGGGTCCTTCAGGAAGTCGATTATCTCCTGCACCTCTTCCTTCGCCTCTTCAATGCCGGCCACGTCCGTGAAGGTTACCTTTATCCCCTTTTCAGACACGAGTTTCGCCCTGCTCCTTCCGAAGGAAAGGGCCTTGTTGCCGCCGGCCTGCATCTGCCTCATGAAAAACACCCACAGGAACACGAGAAGTATGATGGGGCCGAAGTTGAAAAGGACGCTCATGTACCACGGCGTGTGATCAGGCATCGCGGCGATCCTTACCCCTTTCTTTTGGAGCTCTTTTATGAGGTCGGGATAGTCGGGGGCGTAGGTTTTGAATTTTTCCCCGTTTTTCAGTGTTCCGACGATCAAATTTTCAGGTTTTTTTATGGTTACCTCGGCTACCTGTCCCTGCTGGAGCATTGCGGTGAAATCGGAAAAGATCATTTCCTCGCTGGGTTTTGATGTCTCGAGCAGGTTGAAAACAAGAACCATCATTACTCCGAACAGTACCCATATCGCTATGCTTTTATACAAATAACAATACCTCCTATACCCCTAAGGTTAACATATTTTATTTTCTATTGCCAATGGCGGGTTACTAAACAGAGGCGGCAAATTCACCCTGATATGAGCGTCTTTCAGTCAATCCGCAACCTTGCGGCAAAAGAAAGATGCCGTTAAAAGTGAGCATGTCGCCGGTCAAATGTTCTATTTCTATTATAAAGGTTTTGTAACAGGTTTGTCTGCCCGTTCATGCGACTGATTAGGGTTAACCTTACAACAGTGGCAAAAAACATCGCCAGCACATTTATGTAACATTAAGGTTAACTCTCTATTTCGTAATCCTTGATCTTTGTCAGTAATGTCTTGTAGCTGACCTTGAGTATCTCGGCAGCCTTGGTTTTATTGCCGTGAGTCTCCTCAAGGACCTCTTTGATCCTTCTGGTTTCAGCGGCTTTAAGGGCGGCCTTTGCAACCTCGTCAAGGGTTCCGCCGGAGATATCCCCGGCGGCCTCCTCAGAAGAGGCAGCGGAAATCAATCTGAGTTCCTTCTTTGTTATCGTATCTCCCTCACACAGGATCAGCGCCCTTTCAATGACATTCTCCAGTTCCCTGACATTTCCCTTCCACGAGTACTTTTTGAGGATGTCCATGGCCTCCGGGCTGATCTTTTTATGCGGGATATTCATCTCCGCCGCGTACTTGGATATAAAGTGTTCGACCAGTACGGGTATGTCATCCCTTCTCTCCCTCAGCGGCGGGATGGTAACGGGGAAAACACTCAGCCTGTAATACAGGTCTTCCCTGAAGGTGTTGGCGGCCACAGCGGCCTCCAGGTCCCTGTTGCTTGCAGCTATAATCCGTATATCTATCTTAACCGACCCTGTACCGCCGACCCTGTCTATTTCACCCTCCTGAATGGTTCTTAACATCTTGGACTGCAGGGCCATATCCATTTCACCGATCTCATCCAGAAATATCGTTCCCTTGTCCGCAAGCTC
>JAADFS010000104.1:0-5871 GCA_013152795.1 Deferribacteres bacterium | reverse complement strand
ATCGTGTATTGCCCTTGCAAAGAGTTCCTTGCCGGTGCCTGATTCGCCGAGAAGCAGCACGGTTGACTTTGTAGGCGCCACCTTCTGTATGTTGCCGGCCACTTCGATCATCGCCGTACTCTTTCCGATAATATACGGGGTGCCGATACGGTCCGACAGGGCGTCTTTCAGCAAGAGGTTTTCCGTAAGAAGCCTCTGGTTCTTCAGTGACCTGGTTATGAGCAGTTGCAGGTAGTCCGTATCAAGGGGTTTGGTAATGAAGTCATAAGCTCCTGATTTCATCGCATTGACAGCGGTCTCAACAGAGCCGTAGGCGGTCATGACTATAACAGGCGTCAGGGGGTTCTTTTCTTTTGATGCCTTCAGGACTTCAAGGCCGTCCTTCTTGGGGAGCCTGAGGTCGGTAAGGACAACATCCACCTTGTTCTCCTTTATCATCTTTATACCTTCGGCCCCGTCCCGCGCGGTTATGACCTCATACCCCTCCAGCTCGAGGGTCTCCTTCAGCATCCGCGCCATGGATTCCTTGTCTTCCACAACGAGTATCTTTTCCATGTCTTATCTTAATCGCCTGCGGGCAGAGAGCCTGCCGGAAAAGCTTTATCTGCGATATCTCTCCCTCCCCCTCACCCCCTCCCCGAGGGGAGAGGGGACTTGTTTCATTCTTTTCGGCTTAACCGAGCCTTTTCCTTAACAGTTCGTTTACAATCCTGGGGTTTGCCTTGCCCTTCGTCTTTTTCATGACCTGTCCGACGAAAAACCCCATCAACTTGGCCTCGCCTGCCCTGTAGCGTTTGACCTCTTCAGGATGTTTGTCCAGGACTTCATCCACGACCGCGCCTATTCCAGCCTCATCGCTGATCTGCACGAGACCCTTTTCCTTTACAATGTCCCCGGCCTCCCTGCCGGTTTTATACATTTCCTCAAACACGGTCTTGGCGATCTTGCCGCTTATGGTGCCGTTGTCAATGAGTTTGAGCATACCCACGAGATATTCCGGCTTCAGCAGGCAGTCTTCAATCTGCCTGTTGTCTTCATTCAGGAGCCTTGCAAGCTCCCCCCTTGTCCAGTTGCTCACAACCTTCGGATCACCGCCGAGCCTTACGGCCTCCTCAAACCATTCGGCGGTGGCCATGTCGGCTGTCAGGGTGTCTGCATCCTGTTCAGGCAGGTGATACTGGCTGATAAACCTCGCGCGCCTGACATGCGGGAGTTCGGGGATAGCCTCCCTGATTGTTTCCAGCCACGAGCCGTCAAGTTCAACAGGCATAAGGTCCGGATCAGGGAAGTACCTGTAATCATGCGCCTCTTCCTTTGACCTCATTGATTCCGTAATCCCCCTGTCCGCATTCCAGAGCCGTGTCTCCTGTATGATCCTCTTCCCTTCCCTGAGCGCCGCGGTCTGCCGTCTTATCTCATAATCAAGCGCCTTTTCAACAAACCGGAAGGAATTCATATTTTTTATTTCCGTCTTTACCCCGAACTCTTCCTGCCCCGCGGGCCTGACCGATATATTTGCATCACACCGTAAAGAGCCCTGTTCCATGTTGCCGTCGCATACGCCTATACACCGCACAATGGCCCTCAACCGTTTCATAAACTCCACGGCCTCGCGGGGGCTGCTTATATCAGGCTCGGTTACAATCTCCATAAGGGGCACGCCGGCCCTGTTCAGGTCGACAAGGCTTTCACTGCCTGCACCGTCGTGTATATTCTTGCCGGCGTCCTCCTCGAGGTGTATCCTTGTGAGCCGTATCTTTTTGCTGCCGCCGTTGAGATTTATCTCGACATATCCGCCTTCGCAGAGGGGGAGCTCATACTGGCTTATCTGGTAGCCCTTGGGCAGGTCCGGATAAAAATAATTCTTTCTTGCAAACCTGCT
Organism: Deferribacteres bacterium; assembly: GCA_013152795.1. Classification (GTDB taxonomy): domain Bacteria; phylum Nitrospirota; class Thermodesulfovibrionia; order UBA6902; family UBA6902; genus JAADFS01. The sequence continues at coordinate 3,989 of JAADFS010000104.1, read as the reverse complement.
GTAGGATGATATATTGCAGTTAAGGGCAAGGCCTGTCCTGACAACATATTCAATGGCCTTTTTATTCATGACGGGCAGCACACCCGGCATCCCGATACACACCGGGCAGGTCTGGGTATTGGGCTCTGAGCCGAATTTTGCTGAACATCCGCAGAACATCTTTGTCTCCGTCGACAACTGCGCGTGTATCTCAAGCCCTATGACTGTTTCATACTGCATTGGAATCCTCTCCTGTTCCTGAAAAATTTCCTTCAAGGATAATCAACACGCGCACATAAGGTCAATAGGCGCATTTTTATCATGTGTAAGCCTTAATCTTAATGTTGCATAAATGTGCAGGCCCTCCTGCACGCTGGCGACGTTTTTATGCCACTGTAAGGTGGGCTGACTATGACTATGAAAGAGTTATCGGTTTTTCAGCCTGTCAACTCCAGCAGATGCCGGAATTTTTTCTTGAAGAACAATGTCTCAGGGTCCTTGGGGAAGTGAATCAGTTTTTCGCGTTCGAGTAACAAATCCCTGGTAATGCCATATTTGTTTATAACTTCAGATGCATCACCAAAGTCTTCTTCTGTTCCTCTGAGGAGTTTACTGAAGACAAAATCAACAGGTTCCAACACCTTCAGGATGAGATAATCACCTTTGTATACTGTCTGCGCCCTGTCCCTGTAACCGGCGGGCAGAGGGATAATTCCCCAGCCGCTGATGTTGTCGCTTATGTTGAAACTGACATTTTCTTTCTTCAGATATTCAATAAGCTCAAAGTAAATTTTGTCGCTGCATTTAATCTCGGCATCTATATCTATTGTATATCTTGGCAGCCCGTAAAAGCTCATCGCGAGACCGCCAATGAGCAGGAGTTCGATCAACTCATTTCTTGACTTTGCGAAACCCTCGATTTTATCAATGTATGGTTTAACATAATCGGGCATGCATAATCCCTTTCAGAAAACCTCTTCTCTTTTCTCTGTAAATGGTATCTCTTATCCTGTAGGGTATTATTGTCTTTTCTTTATACAGATCTTCAAGTGCCCTGTTTTCCGGAAAGAGCCACCTGAAGGCAAGGTACCAGCTCAATGCATCAATGAGACTATGCCTGACAACGGCATTTTCCATATATAACGTGCCGAGTTCCACCATTGAAGGGTTCAGGATAAATTCAATCCATAAATATTTCGTTAGTCTCTTGTCTCTTAAGACATCCTCCATTGTCGTTATATCTTCCCTGGATATTGAATTAATGTATACAAGGTTGAGCGGTTTCATGACTGGTATTTTAACATACACCGTACCCCGAACTTTGAACTCTTAACTCTGAACCCGGTTCTCCGCAACTCTCCTGGCCGTTTATGCAACACTGGGCATATTGACGGATAACGTCCAAATCGGTAATATAGAAAAGTACATTCAGATGGGGAGTTGTGTAACGGCAGCACGGCAGACTCTGGATCTGCTTGTAGGGGTTCAAATCCTCTCTCCCCAGCCAGCCCCCTGCTCATTAATTCAGTAAATCGGAAGCTGATCGGGCGCTACCTTGACAATGCATGAATTTTTTTACATTTATGCATTATGTCTGGTAGAATGACGGGGATATATTTTCCGGCTTAAGGTCCCATCGTCTAGCGGTCTAGGACGTCGGCCTCTCACGCCGAAAACACGGGTTCGAGTCCCGTTGGGATCACCATAAAGATAAAAAAGTGTCAGTGTCAGTGGTTAGTGTCAGTTAAAAAATTTCTTACTGACACCGACACTTACACTTGCACTTACACTTATACACTAAACAATGGAGACCAGATGCCGAAGACCTACAACATTGCGGTAATTCCCGGAGACGGCACAGGGCCGGAGGTTGTTGCAGAGGGCATAAAGGTGCTCAATGCTGTGTCGGCAAGGGCCGGGTTCAAACTCGACTTCCACCATTTCGACTTCGGCGGAGAGAGATACCTGAGGACCGGCGAGACCCTGCCCGAAACCGCAATAGAGGAGCTGAAAAAATACGATTCCATTTATCTCGGCGCGATCGGGCATCCTGACGTGAAACCCGGGATACTCGAAAAGGGGATTCTCCTGACACTGCGTTTCAAACTCGACCAGTATATCAATCTCAGGCCCGTAAGGCTCTACCCCGGCATAGACTGTCCCATCAAAGACAAGGGGCCGGAGCATATAGACTTTGTGGTTGTCAGGGAAAACACAGAGGGGCTCTATGCAGGCGCGGGCGGTGTGCTGAAGAAAGGCACTCCCGATGAGGTGGCTGTACAGGAGTCCATTAATACGAGGAAGGGTGTCGAGCGCTGTATCCGCTTTGCCTTTGAGTACTGCAGGAAAAGGAAAAAGGATAACAAACTCACGCTGTGCGGGAAGACGAATGTCCTCACCTATGCATTTGACCTGTGGGAGCGGGCGTTCTATGAAGTCGCAAAGGAATATCCTGATATAAAGCCGGACTATGCGCACGTTGACGCCATAACAATGTGGTTTGTGAAGAACCCCGAGTGGTTCGACGTTATTGTCACGGACAACATGTTCGGCGATATTATTACAGACCTCGGGGCCATGATACAGGGCGGCATGGGAATCGCCGCGGGGGGTAATATAAACCCGGAGGGTGTCTCGATGTTTGAGCCGATAGGCGGCTCTGCGCCCAAGTACAAGGGTAAGAACATGATAAATCCGCTTGCCGCCATATGCGCTGCGGGGATCATGCTCGAGCACCTGGGAGAGGAAGACTCCGGCAGGGCGGTTGAGCAGGCGGTCATGAAGGTGACGGAAAAACATTTAAAGAGCCTCGCCGCAGGGCAGATGGGACTTACTACAACAGAGGTCGGGGACCTTGTGGCGAAATATGTTGCGGAGATATAGGAGAGGGGATGCTTAAGAAAAAAGATAAATACGTTGTCGCGGTCGTGGGAGCCACCGGCGCTGTGGGAAACGAGATGATAACGGTCCTGGAGGAGAGGAATTTCCCGGTTGAGAAACTCAGGCTCTTTGCATCCGAGCGCTCGGAAGGCAGCACACTGAATTTCCACGGCAAGCCGGTAAAGGTGGAGGTGCTGACAGAGAGTGTTTTTGAGGGGATAGATATAGCCCTGTTTTCCGCCGGAGGCGACAGGAGCAAGGAATTCGCCCCTGCTGCGGCGCGCGCGGGATGTGTCGTTGTCGACAATTCGAGCGCCTGGAGGATGGATCCCGAAGTCCCCCTGGTGGTGCCTGAGGTGAATCCCGCTGATGTGCAATGGCACAAAGGCATCATAGCCAATCCCAACTGTTCGACAATCCAGATGGTTGTCGTGTTAAAGCCCATTCACGATGCCGCACGGATCAGGCGTGTGGTTGTAACCACTTTCCAGTCCGTGTCAGGCACCGGGAAAAAGGCCATGGACGAACTGCTGCAGCAGACTTCTGATATACTGAACTTCAAGGAGGTAAAGCCGGTCGTCTATCCGTACCAGATCGCCTTCAACTGCCTGCCGCATATCGACAGGTTTATGGATGACGGCTATACCAAGGAAGAGATCAAGATGGTGAATGAGACAAAAAAGATCATGGGGGATGATTCCATAAAGGTCTCCGCCACCACCGTGAGGGTGCCTGTATTCAGGGGACACTCCGAATCTCTCAATATAGAGACAGAGAAAAAGCTTTCGGCTAATGAGGCAAGGGCCGTGCTTTCCGTTGCTCCGGGCGTCATCGTCTATGACGCTCCCGAGAAAAACATCTATCCCATCCCCATTGATGTTGCAAACAGGGATGAGGTCTACGTGGGGAGAATCAGGGAGGACGACACCATTGAAAACGGCCTCAACATGTGGATAGCCGCCGATAATCTCAGAAAAGGCGCTGCCCTGAATGCAGTGCAGATAGCCGAGGAATTAATCAAAAGGGCGTAACATAACCAGGAAAGGGGGATTGGAGAGTTATGAAAAAAGCCGATTACATCTTGAGGGCCGACTACCTGCTGACCATGGAGGGCGATCTTGCAGTCATAG
>JAADFS010000103.1 GCA_013152795.1 Deferribacteres bacterium | reverse complement strand
TCGATACCTTGATAAGCCCCTCGCCCCTGCATGCCTCACACCGCCCCCCCGGTATGTTAAAGCTGAACCTGCCCGGCCTGTATCCCCTTATACGCGACTGGGGAACCCGGGAGAACAGGTTTCTCACAAATGCAAAGATGCCTGTATAGGTCGCTGGATTGGAACGGGGGGTCCTCCCCAGGGGTGACTGGTCTATGTTGATCACCTTGTCGATCTTTTCAATCCCATCTATGCGCCTGTGTTTTCCCGGCTTGTCTGCCGAAGAGTACAGTTTCCTTGCAAGGGCCCTGTAGAGTATATCGAATACGAGGGTGCTCTTGCCCGAGCCCGAGACCCCGGTCACACATGTAAACACTCCCAGGGGTATGCTGACGTCAATGTCTTTCAGGTTGAACGCCCCTGCGCCTTTTACCGTAATAAAGCCCGTTGGTTTTCTCCTTGAGGCCGGTACGGGGATCTCGAGCTGTCCGCGGAGGTACGAGCCTGTCAGGGATTTCTTATCAGAGGTTATGTGTCCCAGATCTCCTACGGAGACTATATAACCGCCGTTTATGCCGGCCCCGGGGCCCATGTCGATTATATAGTCCGCCTGCTTCATGGTGTCCTCGTCGTGTTCCACCACAAGTACACTGTTGCCCATCTCCCGCAGGCGGCAGAGGCTCTCCATGAGCCTGGCATGGTCCCTCGGGTGCAGCCCTATGCTGGGCTCATCAAAAATATAGAGCACCCCGGTCAGGGAAGAGCCTATCTGTGTTGCGAGCCTTATCCTCTGCGCCTCTCCGCTGGAAAGTGTGAGTGCGGGCCTGTTGAGGGTTAAATAGCCCAGCCCCACCCGTTCAAGGAAAGAGAGCCTCTCTCTCGTCTCCTTCAGTATCTTTGAGGCTATGACCGCCTCTGTCTTGTCAAGGCGGAGGGCCTTCAGAAATGCCGATACCTCGCTGACAGGCCTGCCGGCCAGTTCACCGATGTTCAGGCCGTTGATGGTCACAGAGAGGGCCTCTTTTCTCAGCCTGAGGCCGTTGCATGACCGGCACGTTTTTAGATTACCAGCGTCCTCCAGGTCTTCATCCGCATCTTCACAGCCCAGGCCCCTGCACGCCGGACATGCGCCGTAGGGGCTGTTGAACGAGAAAAACCTCGGGCTGATCTCCGGATAGTTTATGCCGCATTTGGGACATGCGAGCCTGGTGCTCAGGAAAAGGTCCCTCTTTTCGTCGATGATATTGATTATCACCACATCCGCGAGCCCGGTTGCAATGGTGACGGCCTTTGAGATGTGCCTGTCGATACCTGGTTTGATGATCAGCCTGTCGACGACGATGTCTATATTATGCCGCTTGTGCCTGTTCAGCTTTATCTCCTTTGTAATATCAGCCATCTCCCCGTCGATCCGCGCCCGGATGAAACCCTTCTTTCTTGCCTCGTACAGTTCCTTCCTGTATTCCCCCTTCCTGCCCATCACGATCGGCGACAGGACCTGTATGCGTGTCCCCCGTGGCAGGGCGGTTATCAACTCGATAATCTGCTGTGTCCCCTGCGCCGCAATGGGACTTCCGCACTTGTAACAGCGCAGTTTCCCGATCCGCGTATAGGCCACCCTGAGATAGTCGTATATCTCGGTTATCGTGCCGACCGTGGAACGCAGGTTTTTTGCGGTGGTCTTCTGTTCTATGGCGATAGAGGGGGAAAGCCCCTCGATGGAATCAACATCCGGTTTCTGGAGGTTGTCGAGAAACTGTCTTGCATAGGCCGAAAGGCTCTCCACGTAGCGCCTCTGACCCTCGGCATAAATCGTGTCGAATGCAAGGGATGACTTGCCGGAACCGGACGGCCCCGTGATAACCACAAGGCTGTCGCGCGGTATCTCTACGTTTATGTTTTTGAGATTGTGAACCCGTGCGCCTTTAACTACTATATGATCGAGCAATTCACTCTATCCTTGTGACAACATCCCCCGGAAGCCTGTGCAGCAGCTCATCCAGAGCCCTGTCCAGGGAGGCACCCGACTTTGATTCCGCGGTGATTATCACCCTGTAATCGGGTTTGCCGAGGACGGGATATGAGCCGAAGGTTACATCCGCGTGTTCCGCAACCACCCTGTTTAGTATTGCGGCCAGGCTCGATTCATGGGAATTCAGGTAGAGCCGCTTCAAATGGAATGTTGAGGAACGGAATCTCTCCCTGATCATGGAAAATTTATTCTTCAGGTATTCCGGGATCCCGGGAAAGATGAAGATGTTTCTGAAATAGACCACGGGGAATCTCATGCCTTCGCTGAAAATGATTTCAGCGCCCTGCGGCACCTCCGTCATCTTGAGAATGGCGTCGTTGAGGGGTTTCTTATACCGCAGGCGCAGTATATCTTTAATCTCGTCGTTCCTGACGAGTCCCACGCCGAATCCTTCAGCGATGCCGGCCATTGTGACATCATCGTGTGTGGGGCCCACCCCGCCTGAGGTGAACACATAATCATACCTTTCCGAGAATCCGGCGACCTCTGTCCCTATGATGCCTGTTTCATCAGGGATAACCGAAATACGCCTGACATCCACACCGAGCGCCCTCAGCTCGCGGGCAAGATAAAAGGAGTTTTCGTCATGTACTTTTCCGGAAAGTATCTCGTTGCCGATAATGATTATCCCCGCAGTCTTCGATTTTTTCATAAAGATACTTTATCAAAAAACAGGCCGTTCTGTCATGGCTGGAGATTTAAGTTTTTATCATCCGGTGCCGATAACCATTACATAATACATAATTTTTACCGGCTTGCACGGTCACCCGGAAGAAGTACGCGCAACAGACGGATTTAGCTCTATGCCAGAACGTTTCGAGGAGTCATTACAGGAAATCAAGTCGGCCAGAACCTATGCTGACAGCATTCTGTCTTCTGTGCCTTCAGGTCTGATCGTGCTGAACCATCGGCTTAACATACTCTCGGTCAACCGCGCATTCGGCAAGCTTAACGAGCGGTTTCCATCACTGTCGCCGGAACGATTCATTGAACCGCTGAAGAAGGAGATAACCGCCAATCTCGAGACAGGAGAGACCCTGAACAGGGAGATCAGGCTTGTCCCCGAAGGCTCAGAGACACCCCTGGTATTTTCCGCAACCGTCTCGCGCATCGCCTCCGGTGCAGAGGATTATTATGAAGAAGAGAAGGCCTCCATCCTCGTGACGATAAACGACATCACGGAACATGAGAAGATGAGAGAGCTTGTCCTCCAGGCCAAGCAGGACTGGGAAGACACCTTCAACACCATCCCGGACATGATCACCATTCATGACAGGGATTACAACATAATACACGCCAACAGGGCCGCCCGTGAAACGCTCGGGCTGCCCCTCCATCCATCCGGCACGATGAACAAATGCTACAGATACTACCACGGGGCGGATGCCGCGCCTGACAACTGCCCCTGCTCGGGCTGCTATAAAACGGGACAGCCGGCAACCGTCGAGTTCTTCGAACCGCATCTGAACAGGTATATTGAAATAAGGTCAATCCCCCGCATCAACAGCAACAACGAGATGATAGGGTTAATTCATATCACCAGGGACATATCCCTGCGCAAGGAGATCGAAGAGGAGCACACCAGGCTCCTGACCGCCATCACAAAGGCGAAAATAGAATGGGAAATGACCTTCGACAGCGTCATGGAATTTATAGTAATCATCAATAAAAGGCTTGAGATAACACGTTGCAACAAGAGCTTCGCCGACTTCGTGGGGAAACCCGTTGATGAGATCATCGGAAAGATGTGTTATGATTTCTTCCCCTGCGCCCGGGAGCAGGTTGAAGAGTGCACGCAGCACATGGACTGCTCGCGGCAGTTGTCGGCCAAAAACGAGTTGAAGACCGACACGGGACGGTGGCTGTATGTAAGCCACAGGCCCATACAGGATAAGGATGCGACATCCCCCCATTCGGTGATCATAGCAACGGAAGTCACGGACCTCAAAAATGCACAGCAGAAACTCAGGCAGTCCGAGGAGGAGCTGAGGCAGAAGGTGCAGGATCTCGAAAAGTTCTACGACATGGCGGTCGGCAGGGAGATCAGGATGAAAGAGCTGAAAAAGGAAATAAACAAATTACACTCGGAGCTTGCCAGATATGAAGAATACCGCTCTGTTAAACAGTAAACAGGCATCCGGCAATACGCTCGCCGAACACGTAAAGGGCTGGCAGGTGCTGATTGATTCACTGCCGTATCCCGTATGCGTTGTCGACACGGGGTTCAACATAGTAATGAGCAACAGGGCCATGGCGGATTTCTTTGACGGTTCAGGGGATTTTAAAGAGAGGAAATGCTATGAGGCACTGCACCATTCAGACGGGCCCGTGGAAAACTGCCCCCTGTTGAAGACCCTGAAGACGGGGAAAAGTGAAAGGACGAGGATATACGAGCCATGTCTGAAGAAATCCTTCTTACTGAATACCTCGCCCGTGGTAATCAACGGAAATATTTCAGGGGCCGTCCACTCGATTACGGATGCCGGAGAGGGAGAGACATCCGGAGAAAACGGCGGCGGCCTGATCGAGATATACTCCAATACAATCACCGAGCTGCGGAACCGGGCATTGTACGCGCAGAGGGGAAGGGACGCTTTCCTCAACATGCTTGAGGACATCAGCGAGTCCTACAAGGAGCTCAAGGACCTGTTTTTAAAGCTTGTACGCGTAATGGTCAATGCCCTGGATGCAAAGAGCCCCTGGACAAAAGGCCACTCAGAGAGGGTATCGATGTATGCGGAACAGATTGCAATGGAAATGATGATCGACGGTGAAGAGGTAAAGAACATCAAGCTCGCCGGCCTTCTTCACGACATAGGCAAGATCGGGACTTATGACTATCTCCTCGATAAGCCCGGCAAACTCACAAAAGAGGAGTTTGAGATCGTGAAGAAACATCCGGCCCAGGGGGCCGTCATCCTCCAGGAGATAAAGCAGTTGAAGGATATTATCCCCTATATCAGGTTTCATCATGAAAAGCTTGACGGCAACGGCTATCCGGACAGGCTCAAGGGGGACAGCATACCCCTCGGCGCAAGGATACTTCATGTTGCGGACTCATTCGACTCCATGACATCCGACAGGCCTTACAGGCCCGCCCCCGGCATTGACTACGCCCTGTCCGAGCTACAGAAGTACAAGGGTATACAATTTGACCACCGCGTTGTCGATGCATTCCTGAGGGTGCTCGCAGCCCGGAGAAAATAACACGGGGAAACGCCATGCAGCGGAACGTATCGGTCAACCTGGGAAATCTGGTCCTCTCGCTCTCCGACGCCATGGACCTGGCCAGCCCCTTGTTGACCCAGCACCAGCAGAGGACGGCCTTTGTCGTGTGGGAGATGTGCAGGATCGCCGGACTGCCGGAAGAAAGAACAGAGAGGTGTTTTATCGCCGCGCTGCTTCACGACATAGGCGCATTCTCCCTGGAGGAGAAAATATCCATCCGCAGGTTCGAGATCGAATCACCTGAAAAGCACTGCATCCGGGGCGCGCTTCTGCTTGAAAAAGTCCCTCTCTTAAAAGAGGCCTCGAAAATCGTCCGCTTTCATCACAGGGAATGGAAAGACTGGGGCGAACCCGTTGAAACCCCTCTCGTCCTGGATGCCCAGATGCTGTTTATTGCGGATTACCTCGAACGCCTGACAAACCGCGACAGGTACATCCTCCACCAGAACAAGGATATCCTCTCGGAGATCAGGTCGCTTTCCGGCTCTTCATTTGACTCGGGGGTCGTGGATCTGCTGTTTACGGCATCCGCAAGGGAGGAGTTCTGGCTTGACCTCGTTTCTCCCAGGCTGTATTCACTCCTGCTTAACGACGGCCCGTTCAGAAAGGTGGAGATAGACTTTCCGACCATATCCCTGATCGCCGAGCTTTTCCGCAACAT
>JAADFS010000102.1 GCA_013152795.1 Deferribacteres bacterium | reverse complement strand
AAAGAAGATGGTACTCGGGCATGCTGACCCAGGAAGACTGGTGGGCGGTATGGCTGGGTGTCGGCTTTTTCTTTTTATCACTCCTGAACATAGCGGGGATCGACCTGGTCGGATGGATCACTTATCCGACGAAATGGGTGTTTAACGTGCCTGAAGGAGGCAAGGGTGCAATCAGCCATGCCTTTTACGCCCTTGGCAAGAAGTACAGCCTCACCGCCAAGGACTTTTACAAGGGACTGGGATGGTGGAGCATCATATGGACATACGTCATCTTCACCATTGCCACCTGTATAGGCGCCGCGTCCATGAAATGGAATGTCAGGAAGTTTTTTATAGGATGGACGATTATCTTTTTCCTGACAATCGCCACGTGGTTTATAGGGCATCACGCCTTTTTCGCGGCAAACAAGATCAACATGAACAAGTACGGGCTGAACTTTGCGCTTTCGCTCGGCGGCGGAGGCTCGTTTATCCTGGCGTTGATCGTCGGCCTGATCATAGGGAATTTTTTCAAGGGGTTTGCAGATTTTCTGAGCGAGGCGGCAAAACCGGAATGGTATATCAAGACAGCGATAGTCACCCTTGGAGTGAAACTCGGCTATCTCCCGATCAAGCTTGCAGGTATGTCGCAGAAACTGGGAAAGGCGGCGACCGGCCTGACGTTTGATCTCTTTATTGCAGGCGCTGTGGCGACCATTGTGGCTTACATGGTATTCTGGCCCGGCGTTTATATTATCTCACGCAAGATATTCAAGCTTCCCCGCAAGACGGCCGCTGTGCTCGGCTCGGGCATTTCAATATGCGGCGTATCAGCGGCGGTGGCTACGGGAGGCGCGGTCAGGGCGAAACCCGTTGTGTCCATAATGGTCTCTGCACTGGTTGTTATATGGGCGGTCATCGAGCTTGTCATCCTTCCGGGATTCTTCACCCATGTATGGCCCACTACAAAAGACCCGCTGGTCGCAGGTGCCGCACTGGGCATGTCCGTCAAGACGGACGGCGCGGACGCCGCGGCGGGTGAGTTGATGGACGAACTCATGCGGAACAAAATAGAAGCCGACACCAACGGCGCGGTAAAATGGCCGTCAGGCATTATAACCTCAAGCGCTGTGATGACAAAGGTATGGATCGACATGTTCATAGGTATATGGGCCTTTGTGCTGGCAATGGTCTGGGTCTACAGCATCGACCGAAGGCCGGGGGAGACGGTTCCGGTGTCAGAGGTCTGGCACAGGTTCCCGAAGTTTGTTATCGGCTACTTCTTTACCTGGCTCTTTCTGCTCGCCCTTTACTTCGGGCCGGGGCAGGCCGGTGCGCCCGAGGCCATGCCGTTCCTGAAGTCCGTGAAGGCGGGAGCCGTACCCATTGAAAAAGGCATGAGAAAACTGTTCTTCATGCTGACATTCATGAGTCTCGGCATTATAACGGATTTCAAAAAGCTCCGGGAGGCACAGTTCGGAAAGATGGTCTGGGTGTATTTTGTAGCCCTTTTCCTGTTTATTATACCGGTGGCCCTTGTTATCGCCTATCTCTTTCACCACGGGATGCAGATACCCAATATTGCAGGGTATGTAAAGTAGTTCCTGATGTTGTATAAACAGGCGGGAGAGCCTGCCGGAAAATCCTTATAAAGCGATGGATATGGGTAACTTAACAGAGGGTGCAGGGTGCAGTTGTCAGGGTGCAGAAAGAAACAAGTCCCCCCTCCCTTGGCGGGAGGGGGGCTGAGCTGCTACCACTGAAAGCATCGCAGATAAAGCTTTCCGGCAGGTCCCACTGCCTGCGAGCGGTATTTTTAATGCCACTTGACTCAATGAAAGGGGGATTAGAAAGATGGCGGAAGAAAAAAAACCGGAAATAACGGAATCAACGGCAACCCAGTTTGTCCTTCTGAGGGACGCGCAGGGCAAGGAATTTGTCTGCAGGATAAGCGATCTGAAAGACCCCTCAAAACTCACGGATGAGGAGAAGAAGAGATGTTACGAAAACGTTGAGGATGCGCTGAAAGAAATGGAAGGACTGTAAACAAAATACCAGGCAAACATAGCGTCGGCCCACTTGCTCGCCATACCGGAGGGCAAGTGGGGGAAAAGGAGGCAAGGCAGGTGTATAATCTGGAAGGATATATATATCTCTTTACCGGAGTTGTAATCTTTCTGATATATGCAGTGAGAAAGAGGGGGCTGTCCGGCATAGGACCCCATACGATTCCCGAGCTCGATCAGGAATCCTTCACCGCCCTGAAGAAACTCCTCGACACGGCCTATGAGAGGACCCTCTACCTCGGAACGGCATTTTTATTCCTTGCATATGTAACTTTGTCGGGATGGGGTTTTGAAACAAAATTCCTGTTTATTGCCGCTACCATAGGCATCTTTCTCTACAATGTCCCCCCGCGCAACAGGGTTATGAAACTGCTGATGTTTAACGGCGTAAGCTGGAAGGCTGTAAAGGAGAGGGGCATCAGATTTTAGGCAGCCCTGCCTGACCAGAAATATACCCGCACGTTGTGCGGGTATATTTCTGGTTATTGCCGAATGATTGCACTAATCTCACACTGGCATAAAAACATCGCCAGCAGGCAAGGCAGGCTGCCTTGCCGCCTTTATGCAACATTAAGTTGAAATAGTTCAGACTTAAAGAACAATTACCTTGTCAGCCTCGTGGGCCATGTTGGCATTATCAAACTGGCTTCCGCAACCGATCTCCTTTGGTACTCCGTCCGTGGAAACCCCCATGCCCTTGGCGCTGTGGTCGCAGAAATTCATTGTAATGCCCTTTGTAGTGCATAATCCGGTAAATGAAGGATTGCCCAGGAGTTTCGTCCCCTCATCCATACAGAATATAATAACTTCGTGACCCTTTGATATGGCTGATTTCGTAATTCCCAAGATATCCTCAAGTCGCTTATCGGTATTGACCAGGATTCCAAGTTTCATCTTTTGTCTTCCTCCTTAAAATAGAAAAGCTTCAGGATCACCAGGAAATGACCTTGTCACTTGACGCGATGGAATCAACAATCTCGTCGTAGTTTTTGTTCTCATTGATGTTTATTACCGTAACATCGTTTGTTTTCTTATGCTCTTCGATGAATTTATTCAATGTATCATCGGTCTGTTTTACCAGGTACAGGATTTTCATTTTTGCCTCCTTAAATAGACTTGTCCGCTCCCGAACGTCTTTGCAGCTTTTTCCGGCAGATAAAAAACCGTATCAGTAAGGCAGTATATGATCGTATTCAAGGAGCTTCTGTGCTATCTCCTCTGTGGAGAGGTATTCCATGTTTTCATTTCCCTTGAAGTTGGTGAAAACCTTTATATCCATATCGCCCATTGTCTCCAGGTTCATCACGTTGTCATCCGTCTTCTCCACCTCTCTGTCAAGCACATACACATCCACGGCGTCATCCGCCAGGATCATGCCTACTCCCATTCTGAGGGCCTCGCCCTGTCTGTCTCTGACCAGAACAGCGATTTTCTTTGCCATTCTTTTTTCACCTCCTTTTACTGATTCAGTGTCAGTTTATTACTGTCAGTGTCAGTGGAGTTTTTCAACTGACACTCATCACTGACACTGACACTTTATTTGTTTTTTTTATTTCTCTACAGGATACTTTGCGGGATCAAGATTCGACCACTGGCCCCATGAGCCCACATAGTTTCTGACCTTCGGATAACCGAGGAGGTTTTTCAGCACAAAATAGGTATGCGCAGCCCGTATCCCCCCCTGGCAGTACGTGATAACTTCCTTGTCTTTTGTTACGCCTTTGGATTCATAAAGGGCCTTCAGGGCACTGACCGACTTGAACGTACCGTCCCTGTTAAGGTTGCTCGGATAAAAATTAAGGTTTACAGCGCCGGGGATATGTCCTGTTCTCTTGTTTATTTTCGGCTGCTCGTTCTTCACTCCCTTATATGCATCCGCGCCGCGTGTATCAACTATTACAACTTTCGGATTCTTCAGGTTCTTCAGCACATAATCCGCACTTGCATATACGGAACTGTCCGGCGTGGCCTTATATGTTGCAGGGGTTATCTTCGTCGGGGCTCCTGTTGTCGGGAGTTTTTCTCTCACCCACTTTGAGACCCCTCCGTTCAGATAGCTTAGTTTTTCGTGGCCGAAATACTGCATAAGCCAGAATACACTGGTAATAAAAGGATTTCCACCGCTGCCGCCGGAAACAATCACATAGGAGTCATTGCTGATGCCGAGCCTGCCCATCAGTGCCTCGAACTTGGCCTTGTCAGGAGGCGTGCTGCCGTTGCCCAGTACACCCATCAGGCTGCCGATATCAAGATATACGGAGCCGGGGATATGCTTGCTGTCGAAGTTTGCCTTGTCATTCTGGACCATGCCGGCCATATATATAATGCGTAATCCGGGCTTATTCAGGTTTTTGGCAAGCCACTGGGTTTCCACGAGAGGCGGGACATTTGAACCGGCAAGCGCGTTCTGGTAGCCCGCAGACAGTGCTATAAACAGAAACAATGAAAAAACAACCGTAATAATTCTTCTGCCGATATTTTTGTCTTTTTCACGCTGAAATAACATTTAATACCCTCCTTTTTAAGTTGATATTTGTTAAGACGGTGGATGCACAGCTTACTTCAAGACAGTAAGGCTAAGACTATTAAATACTATGATGTCAACTTATGTCAATATAAAAATCTCAATCCGGTGATTTTTTTATAATCATTATTATAATCACATGATGGAAATCCGGTATAATTGCAGTATAATTACTTCATATACTTAAATTAAGAATGAATATAAAGGAAAATATAGCAAGGCTTCAGGATTTCTATATCTTATCCGTTAAGGCACCGCTTGGCATCTTCCGCAGGCCGTTTTACCTCAGGGAAATAATAGAACAGATGGATTATATGGGCACAGGATCATTTTTTATAATATTTCTCGTGTCCCTTTTTATTGGTATGGCCATGTCACTGCAGATTTCGGCCGAGCTTGCAGACCTGGGGCTGAAGATGTACACCGGCAAAATAGTCGGTATGGCCATAATCAGGGAGATAGGGCCTGTAGCCATAGCCCTTGTTTTTGCCGGAAGGGTGGGTTCGGGAACCGCCTCAGAGCTCGGGTCAATGACCTTGGGGCACCAGGTGGACATTCTCAGGGTGCACGGCGTAAACCCGGTAAAAAAACTGGTCACCCCCAGGGTTGTCGGCGCGGTTATAATGCTCCCCGTGCTGACAATCATAGGCGACGCCGTCTCATTGTTGGGCGGCTACTACATATCCGTTTTCGTCAGTAACCAGAGCGGCTCTTTCTACTGGAGCCAGATCAAGGAGATAATGAACTTTAACAATATATTCTCAGGCATTGCAAAACCTTTCATCTTCGGATACCTGATATCCTGTATCGCCTGCTACATGGGGCTGTCGGCGAGGGGCGGGGCACGGGGACTGAGAAAGGCGACCACCTCGGCCGTCATGTTTTCAATGATAATGATTATCGTCTCTGACTTCATGCTGACAAGGGGACTGCTGTACCTCCTGGGTATGAGTGTATGATAGAGTTCAGAAACGTCACGCTCACTCATGACAACCATGTGGTGCTGGATAATGTCAGCTTCAGCGCCCGTTTTCATGAAAGGATAGCCGTACTCGGGCGCAGCGGCGGGGGCAAGACCACGATTCTCAGGCTGATGCTGGGGCTTTTAAGACCCGACCATGGAGAAATCCTGATAGACGGGCAGGACATTACCGTGCTGCCTGAATCGGAGCTGAGGGATTTCCGGATGAAATTCAGCATAGTCTTCCAGGAAGGCGCACTCTTTGACTCCATGAATGTCCGCGAGAACGTCGCCTTCTGTTTAAGGGAATACCTGAATCCGCCGGAAGAAGAGATTGAAAGGCGCGTCAGGGAGCTTCTGGGAAGACTGGGCATCGAACATG
>JAADFS010000101.1:1813-7756 GCA_013152795.1 Deferribacteres bacterium | reverse complement strand
AGCCTGCCGGAAAACCTTTATAAAGCGATGGGATATCGGAAGTAAGTCTTTATTGCAGGAAGTAAGGGAGAGTGAAGTTCAAAAAGACGTCAATATGCTGTGCAAAGTATTTCCTTGGCGATGTTTTTATGCCACTATAAGGTTTTAACTCTTCTTCAGAAATCTCTGGAAGGCGTTTTTGTCATTCGCCTTCAGATATGCCTCCTCGGGAGAGATCTTTTTCTGCATCAGAAACTCCATGATCGCCTGATCCATAAGCTGCATGCCTTCGCCTTTGGCGGTCTGCATCACGGATGTGATCTGGAAGGTCTTGCCCTCCCTGATCAGATTGGCAACCGCCGTCTTGCAGAAGAGTATCTCAAGGGCGGCCAGTCGTCCCGGCTGGTCACTCCTTTTCAGCAACTGCTGGCAGATAACCCCTTTTAAGGACTCTGAAAGCATGGTCCTGATCTGTGCCTGCTGTCCCGCCGGGAAGGCGTCGATTATGCGGTCAATGGTCTTGGCCGCAGAGTTCGTATGAAGCGTCCCGAAGACGAGGTGGCCTGTCTCCGCAGCGGTTATCGCAAGCTCGATGGTCTCCAGGTCGCGCATCTCGCCCACGAGAATAACGTCGGGGTCCTCCCTCAGGGCCGCCCTCAGGGCAGTGGCGAAAGAGTCTGTATGATTGCCTATCTCCCGGTGGTTGACCAGGCAGCCCTTGTTTTCGTGGACAAACTCGACAGGGTCCTCGATCGTCAATATATGGTCTTTCCGGTGAGTGTTTATGTAATCTATAATCGCGGCAAGAGTGGTGGACTTTCCGCTTCCCGTAGGCCCTGTCACCAGCACGAGCCCCCTGCTCAACTGCGTCAGCTTCAGTATCTGCGGCGGCAGCCCCAGGTCTTCCACGGATAGTATATTGGTCGGAATAACCCTGAATACCGCCCCCATGCCCCTCTTCTGATCAAAATAATTCGCCCTGAATCGTGCAACCCCAGGGATTTCATACGCGAAATCCAGGTCTCTCCTGGCAAGAAAGGCCTTCTGCTGCTCCTCGGTTGCGATCTCAAAAAGGAGACTCCTCAGCTCCTCGTTTGTCAGTTCCGGATGATCCATGTCCTGGAGTTCTCCGTGGATCCTTATCTTGGGTTTTGATCCCGCGCTCAGATGCAGGTCACTTGCATTGTTTTCAATCATATAATCGAAAAAAGAATTAATCTTTGCCATCTCTGCCCTCTTTCAGCCTCTTGTTTAAGTCATCCGAGGAATAAACCCCTTCCATCACGCTGAACCTGTATCCCAAATCATTACACTCCTCGCAGCCGCCTCCATTACAGGACGGACATTTCTCGGGTATGTATGCATCTATGTAACATTCCCTGAAATCATCCGGCGCTGCATCAATAACGCATACCGACTCTGCAGAGGCGGGAGCGCCTTTTTTTGTTGCAAAATATCCGTATCCCTGAACAGGGTTGTCGGCCCGGAAGAAGCCCGCAACTCCGTGGATGGCCGTATCAGTGAAGGTAATATCAGGGGGCAGGCACAAACCGTATCTGCCGGAAATTACCGCCATGCCTTCTACATCCAGCCTGTTCACTACCGGATAGACCGACAGGAGCAGATTATTGTCTCCGGTGAATGTGTCATACAGAAAAGGGATATTCAGGCTGTCAAACGCTCCGAATATGTCCTGCTTTGTAAATGCGCCCTGCAGCACGGCAATATTTCTTGATATCCCCGCCCCGAATATATTGATCCTGCAGGAGGTTTTGCCCGGCAAAAAATCCATGCGGTAGAAAGACGTCTCCCTGATCCTTTCAATAATGCCCTCAAGAGAGTCGATCAATTCCGGAAGCGTTACTTTTTCGTAGGCCTTTTTCAGGACTTTCTCTATCTTTCTCCCGCTGCCTGTGGACACATTCACCTTTTTGTTGAAGGAATTGCGTATAAGCTCAATGGCTGTGTCATTCAGGGGGTCTTCCGTAACTATTGTTATCTGGTCATCCGTTTCATGCAGGGGGATTATGCGGTTTTCGATCAGGAACTGCCTTGAGAATTTGCCCAGCAGTTCATCATTCGGTATAACGTCCTCAACAATAACAAACGGTATGTCAAGCTGTTTGCTCAGCACCCAGTTGATGTCATCCTTGCTGACTTTCCCGAGTTTCACCATGGCTTCACCCAGTCTCATGCCGGTCGCCTTGTGCATCTTGAGGCCCTCTCTCAGGCCTTCATCATCGGTCAGTCCGTATTCCAGCAGCAGTTGTCCTATGCTTTTCCACTTAGACATAGTCTCTCCGTCAATTCTTCCCGGGCAAAAGCCCTTTATGCTCCATGAGCATGTTACACCTGTGTATTTCGGACTATTGCGGATAAACCTTGAGGGCTTGCTTTTTTCAGGGGCATCATTAATATAAGTAATAGATGAAAAATCCTTTATCCGGACATGAAAATATTATTTTTTTATCACACGGCGCCGCCTGCCGCCGTTTATGTACGGTATGAGCCATGCAGAATAATTCCTCTTCTTTCGTGAGATTCCTGGTGATAACACTGTTTGCGTTTTCAGGGCTGCTGATAGGGCTCCTTCTGGTGCCCGCCTCTGAAGGCAACAGGAAGATACTCGCTGCCGGCGGCCTTTTAATCATTGCGGCATTTATTATTTTGATAAGGTCTTATATCGTTAAACAGAAAAAAATCCTGAAGACATCCCGGGACCGCGAAAAAAGCTCTGAGGTCGGATTTGTTGTGGATACCTTTCATGAGCTTGTTGCAAAACTCAAGGAAAAGGAAAAAGAGCTTGAAAAGTTAAAGGCGTTTGCAGAGGAAAAGGCGGGCAGGATAGAGGCGTATAACGACCATATCCTTCAAAGCGTGCCCAGCGGTGTTATAAGCGTCGATAACCGGATGGAGATCAAAAGCATAAACCAGGCGGCCGAGCATATACTGCATTTAAATGCAAAGGACGTGATCGGAAAGAACTTCAACGAAGTCTTCAGGGAGCCGCTGACCAAACTCACCGAAGAGAACAAGACGGTCTCAAGGTGTGAATACCAGTACATTACAAGTGACCAGAGACACATATGGCTCGGCATCACCACCTCGCAGTTGAAAAATGCAAGAGGGGAAAAAATCGGCCTTATATTCATTTTTACGGATTTAACGGATATCAAGGCCCTTCAGGCCCAGGTGGAGCTCAGACAGAGGCTCAGCCAGCTCGGAGAGATGTCCGCAGGCATTTCCCATGAGCTGAGGAATTCGATGTCCGTAATATCGGGATATGCAAAGCTCCTGAGCAAAAAACTGGAGCCTTCCCACAAGGGCACCATGGATGCGATTATAGCCGAGATCAGCCATATGGACAGGATCATATCCGAACTTCTTGCCTTTGCAAAACCCTCGGTGCTTAACACCGACCGTATAGATTTAAATGAAATGATAGAGGAAACCGCCGCCTCCGTTGCAGGCGGCAATAATGCGATCAGGGTTTCAGTGAAGGCCCACAGTCAGGTCACTGTAGAGGCTGATGCGGTTCTCCTGAGACAGGCGTTCGCCAATCTTTTTATTAATGCCGTTGAGGCCATGCCCGGGGGCGGCAACCTTGATATAGAACTGTCATGCCAGAACAATAAGGCTGAAATAAATATCAGGGACACGGGCTGTGGGATCGCCGAGGACATAAAGCAGAAGATATTCCTCCCGTTTTATTCCACAAAGGAAAACGGTATAGGATTCGGGCTTGCGCTCGTTCAGAAGATCATAGTCTCTCACGGCGGCAGTATCGAAGTGGACAGTACAGAGGGCCGGGGTGCTACATTCCGGATAACCCTGCCCGCAGCGGCGTAAATGAAACGCGGTGAATTTTTCTTTGTGAATATGTAGACTATATGAAATGAATTTCAACCTTAACCTTATAACATTGGACAAACGGGTAACGGTCACGAACAACAGACACGAATCACGGGCGGTTGATATGGCGCGCGGAGTATTCCCTGAAGGAACTGCAGTAAAGCTTTCCCTGTATATTTTATGCCACTGTAAGGTTAAGTCGGCAACAGGAGAATGGGTTTGAGAAAAAATTCTTCCACAGGCGGCAACACCTCCAGTATTGATGAAAGAACCCGGAAGCGATTGAAAGACATCGGCGGTGCCGACATAGTTGTAGGCATACCGAGTTACAATAATGCAGCCACCATCGCCCGGGTCATAAAGGCTGCGGAGCTGGGCCTTGCAAAATATTTTCCCCATTACAAGGGGGTGATCTTCATATCCGAAGGCGGCAATGCGGAGGAGACGGAAAAGGCGGTTGAGGCCCTTAACGACAAGCACTACTTTGAGACCGCGTTTATAGCAAGGCCTCAATTCGACACAGAGATAATCGTCGCAAAATATATCGGTCCCTCGGGAAAGGGAACGGCTGTCAGGGCGATACTGGAGGCCGCTGAAATCCTGAATGCCAGGGCGGGATGCATGCTCGATTCAGACCTGAGGAGCATATTTCCGGAATGGATAGAGCTGCTGATCGCCCCTGTTATCATAAAAGGTTTCGGGTTTGTCGCCCCGTATTACAGCCGTCATAAATATGACGGGACCATTACGAATATGATTGCATATCCCCTGACATGGGCGCTTTACGGAAGACGCGTGCGCCAGCCGATAGGAGGGGACTTCGGTTTTTCGAGGAAACTGATAACGAGCCTTCTTTCAAAGGAAGTATGGGGGACCGATATCGCGCGCTTCGGGATTGACATATGGATGACCACTGTGGCTATCTGCGAGAACCTGAAGATATGCCAGTCTTTTCTCGGCGCAAAGATCCATGATGACAAAGACCCCGGCAAAGACCTCAGCCCCATGTTTACACAGGTTGTGGGAACCATTTTCAGTTTAATGGACATATATCAGGAGACATGGCTCCATGTAAAGGGAAGCCGCCCCACCGCCATCTTCGGGTTCGAATCTGAATTCGCACCGAAACCGCTCAAGGTGGATGTTGAAAACCTGATCAACAAATTCAAGGAAGGCGTGTCACGCTATATGCCTGTGTGGGAAAAGGTGCTTGAAGCGGAAAACTGCCAGAAGATATGCGAGGTGGCGAGGATGGATTCGGTGCACTTCGAGCTGCCCGTTGATCTCTGGATCAAATCATTGTATGATTTTGCAGTTGCTTACAATAAACGCACCGACGGGTTGACACCCGGTCAGGTGATTGAGGCACTGGTGCCGATTTATTATGCTGTGACGGCTTCTTTTGTACGCAGGACGCAGAATCTGGATTCCCGCCAGGCCGAAGAAGTTATAAACCAGCAGTGCAGTGCTTTTGAGACACTGAAACCCTATTTGATCAACCGTTGGACTTCTATGGGATAAAGGAGGTCGGCCGTGAAAAAGAAAATTCTTATAGTGGACGATGAAAAAAACATACGCCTGCTGCTCAAGGAAGAGTTGACCGACGAGGGATACGACGTTATTCTGGCCGAGGACGGCGCAGTTGCATTAAGGCTGATAAGAGAAGAAAAACCGGACCTTGTAACGCTTGACATAAAGATGCCGGGGGAGGATGGGCTGAGCGTCCTGAGGAAAATCAGGGAGACCGACTATGATCTGCCCGTGATCATCTGTTCCGCATACAGCGTTTACAAAAGTGATTTTGCCGCGGTCGCCGCAGACCATTACATTGTAAAGTCTTCAGACTTTAACGAGCTGAAAAACAAGATCAATGAAATTCTCGGCCACAAATCCTGACAGCCGGATAAAACAAGAGCTTTCCTGTCATTCATGCAACCTTAAGTTTATTTATGGAGTGCCTGCCGGCACAACTTCCATACTCACGGTCTCATAAAAAACCTTTTATACCTTACAGCGGCATAAAATATACCGGAAAGGCTTTATCTGCGATTCCCCCTATGAATACAATACTCCGCACGCCATATCAACTGCCCGTGATTCGTGTCCGTTGTT
>JAADFS010000101.1:0-1796 GCA_013152795.1 Deferribacteres bacterium | reverse complement strand
ACACACAACAGAAACGGACACGGTTAACCGACACGGAGAACGGCCTTTTTCCCGTTTTCCGGCAGACTCCTCTGCCCGTTTATGCAACATTGCGGTTAATGCGCTAAAATAAGTGATGAACCCCTGTATCCGTGAAGTCCGCGCAAAGGCCGTGCTTTCAAAGTCGGGCATCCCCGGCAGGAAATACTGCATAAACCCGTATGTGGGATGTGCTCATGCATGCAGGTACTGCTATGCAACCTTCATGAAGAGATTCACAGGCCATGCTGAACCGTGGGGTAGTTTCACGGACGTAAGGGTCAACGCCCCCGAGGTGCTGAGGCGGCAGCTCAGGCGTGCGGAAAAAGGCAATATCATCATAAGCTCGGTAACAGACCCCTACCAGCCCGTGGAAGGGAAATACATGGTCACGAGAAAATGCCTTGAAGTCCTTGCCCTGTATGACTTCCCCGTGGATATCCTCACCAAGTCACCGCTCATTTCAAGGGATATTGACATCATTCTGAAGATAAAAGATGCAGAGGCAGGCATAACCATAACCACAGACGATGAGAGGATAAGAAAGATTTTCGAGCCGGCCGCGCCTCCGGTGCCCGCGCGCATAGAGGCGCTGAAAAGACTCCATGAGGCGGGAATCCGGACTTATGTATTCATAGGCCCCGTGCTTCCCATGAACCCGCGTGCCCTTGCAGAACAGATCAGGCCCTATGCCGGGAGCGTGATTATCGACAGGATGAACTATACGGACAGGACAAGGTGGCTGTACAGGCAATACGGAATAGAAAAGTGGCTTGATGAGGAATTCACCGGCAGGGTTGTATCGGAACTTGCTGGCAGGCTCGGCGGAAAAAGGCAGTGTCAAATCGTATAATCCCGATTTTTGCAGGCCGGCGGCTGGATACACCTTAATGTTGCATAGATGGCGGGAGAGATATGTTCGTCTAAGCAAGCTTCCCCGAATCGAGAAAATCTTCAAGGGAAACATTCAGTGACATGTTTTTCTTTCTGAGAAGGTCAAAGAATTCCCATGGAGAGACCCCGAGCATTTTGCATATCTCCGCCGCTGAAAGCTCCCCTGTCTGATACCTTGACAGCAGCCTCTCACACTTATCCTCTTCAAACCCTTTTCTCAGGATTTCTCTCAGATATGCTGACTTA
This sequence comes from Deferribacteres bacterium, assembly GCA_013152795.1. Taxonomy (GTDB): domain Bacteria; phylum Nitrospirota; class Thermodesulfovibrionia; order UBA6902; family UBA6902; genus JAADFS01. The sequence continues at coordinate 638 of JAADFS010000101.1, read as the reverse complement.
TCGAGCTTCATATCTTTGATGAATTTATGCAGCTCTTTAAGAAAGTCATCCGGAAGTCTGACGGTTGTCGGTCTAAGCATTTCTTAACACCTCCAGTTCAAGCAATACGTCTGCAATAATATCAGCAGAGTATCTGCCGATGATCTTCATTTTCTCAATGGATGTTTTTGCTTTTTCAAAATCAATGAAATCTAAACGGTATAATTCCAGGACTACCCTTGGCGATATAATAAACGGCAAATTAAAATATCTGCAGGCTTTTATGGCTTTCCCGTCATCCGTTGCCAGAATTGCCCCTTTTGTTTTCTTCATCAGTACTAATGCCTCCATCTCGCCCCTGTCTATGGATACTGGAAATGATTTTTCTTCCACTTTCACCGTAACAGCTTTAATTTTCTTTGCAGACACAAGAGACAATATAACTTTTGCATCCGGGAACTTCTCTATAGCCTTCTTATTTACAACCTCATTTAAAACAGCCTGGGGTATAATGACAGTAAAATTTCCGGCAAGGTCGGCAAGCAGCGTACACTTGGACAAGAGAATCAGTGAACAGCTATCAGCAATTATTATTTTCATAAACAGGCAACCCGTGTATACATTGTTAACTTATTGTGTACTCTTATAGAATATAGGGT
>JAADFS010000100.1 GCA_013152795.1 Deferribacteres bacterium | reverse complement strand
CAGATAATCGAAGCCGCAAGAAAGTCCGGGCAAAAGGAAAAAGAGGCGATCATCGCCGAGGGAGAACACCTGAAGGAAAGGATACTTGAACAGGCGAAGTCCAATATTGACTTTGAGCTGCAGAAGGCAAAGGAAAAGATAAAATCCGACGCAGCGCTCATGGCCCTTGAACTTGCGGAAAAACAGATCAGGGAGAAACTGGGCAAAAAGGAACAGGATATCCTTATTCCTTATTAATGATTACATCAAGAGACTCGAGGCGAAAAATTGAACAAAAACCAGATTGCAAAAAAGTACAGCAAGGCGATAATCAACAGCATCGATATTTCCGGGATACCGGGGATCATTGATGAATTCAAGGCCTTTTCAGACCTGATCGATGCAAACAGGCAGCTCAGGCTTTTGTTTGCCGGCAGGATATTCAGTGAGAATGAAAAGGAAAAGGCGTTCAAGGCGCTTGCCCCTCTGCTGAAGTTCAATCCCAATACCGAGAAATTCCTGAGACTCATAATAGTCCAGGGACACCTGTCCGCCCTGAAAGAGATTATTACGGCGACATTCAACATATATAATGAAAGGCAAAAGAAGGCAACCGCAGTGGTCGTGTCCCCTGTGGACCTGGACAGCAAGTATGTCCAGCGCCTTAAGAAGGCCTTAAAGCGGATGACCGACAGGGATATTACGATTGAAAAAGAGATAGACAAATCCCTGCTCGGCGGATTCATTGTTAAAGTAGGCAGTACAATCTTCGACAGCAGCGTAAAAGGTCAGCTTCGTCTTTTACGGGCGGAATTGATGAGATAAATTCTGGGGGTGATTTAATGGAAGTTACAGAGCTTAAAGCTGAAGAAATCAGTGAGTTGATAAAAAAGCAGATAACGGATTTTGAAAAGCGCGTTGATGTAAGCGAAGTTGGCACGGTTGTCAAGGTCGGTGACGGAATTGCGACGATATACGGCCTTGACAAGTGTATGGCATCAGAGCTTCTCGAGTTTCCGAATGAGATATTCGGCATGGCGCTTAACCTGGAGGAAGATTCCGTGGGTGCGGTTCTCTTCGGTGAGGACACACTTATTAAAGAAGGTGATATCGTCAAACGCACCGGAAAGATCATGTCAGTGCCTGTGGGAGAGGCCCTGCTGGGAAGGGCGGTCAATGCCATAGGCCAGCCTATTGACGGAAAGGGGCCGATCAATGCGAAGGAGACGAGGATCGTTGATGTAGTGGCGCCCGGTATTATCGACAGGCAGCCTGTGCGCGAGCCCATGCAGACGGGCCTTAAGGCCGTGGACGCGATGATCCCGGTCGGCAGGGGACAGAGGGAGCTTATCATCGGTGACCGCCAGACAGGAAAAACAGCGATAGGAATCGACGCCATCATCAACCAGAAAGGCGGCGACGTGATGTGCATCTACGTTGCAGTCGGACAGAAACGTTCCAATATCGTCCGTGTCGCCAAGAAGCTTGAAGAAGAGGGCGCAATGGAGCACACCATTATAGTCTCGGCTTCCGCGAGCGAGCCCGCACCGCTTCAGTACATCGCCCCGTACACCGGATGCGCGATGGGCGAATATTTCAGGGACAGCGGCAGGCACGCGCTCATAATCTATGACGATCTCAGTAAACAGGCCACGGCATACAGGCAGCTTTCACTCCTGCTGAGACGCCCGCCGGGACGTGAGGCATTCCCGGGAGACGTTTTCTATCTCCATTCACGACTCCTTGAAAGGGCTGCGAAGCTCTCAGACAAGCTCGGCGGAGGCTCCCTTACCGCGCTGCCGATTATCGAGACACAGGCAGGCGACGTCTCCGGTTATATCCCTACAAACGTCATTTCAATTACAGACGGGCAGATTTACCTTGAGCCCGAGCTGTTCTATGCAGGCGTAAGGCCGGCCATCAACGTGGGCCTGTCAGTCAGCCGCGTCGGCGGCGCCGCCCAGACCAAGGCGATGAAACAGGTGGCGGGAACCCTCAGGCTTGACCTTGCCCAGTACAGGGAGATGGCGGCGTTCGCCCAGTTCGGCTCCGACCTTGACAAGGCGACCCTCGCACAGATAGAACGCGGCAAGAGAATGGTCGAGCTCCTTAAGCAGAACCAGTATGTCCCGCTCCCCATGGAAGACCAGGTAATCGTCCTCTTTGCAGGCACGCAGGGTTACATAGACGACATCCCGGTTGAAGCCGTGAAGAGATTCGAGGAGGAATTCCTCAAGTTCATGAAAGGGACAAAGGACGACATACGGGCCGAACTCCGCGAGAAAAAGGAGATTGACGATACACTGAAGGAAAAACTGTCCAAGGCGATAGAAGAATTCAAGAAAGGATTTCAGGCATAAAGCCGGCCGGCACGGCGGGTCGATAGAGCCCGCTGGCTGAAAGCCGACAGCTTCTGAGAAACAATGGCTACACTAAGAGATATAAAGAGAAGAATAAACGCCGTTTCAAATACAAAACAGATCACAAAGGCCATGAAGATGGTCGCCGCCGCCAAGCTGAGAAAGGCGCAGGCGAGAATGATCCAGATGAGGCCTTACGCGGAGAAGATGAATTCCGTGATCGCGGCACTGTCAGGAGGCGAGGGCGATCTGCATCCCCTGCTCGTCCAGAGGCCGAGGCGTACGATAGAGTTGCTCGTTCTGACAAGTGACAGGGGGTTGTGCGGTGCCTTCAATTCGAACGTGCTGAAGGAAGCGGAAAGAACCATCTCCGGATGGAAGGCGGAGAACTTCCGTGTCAGCATAAGCGTCGTCGGTAGAAAGGCAAGGGATTACTTTAAAAGGCGCAAGGTGGAGATGCGCAATGAGTGGACGGGGCTGTCCGGTAAGCTCGTGTATTCCGACGTGCGGCGCATAGCGGAAGACATAATAGAAAACTACATGAATGAGGCCATAGATGAAGTCTTTATAGTCTATAACCAGTTCAAGACCGTGATAAGTCAGGAAGTGGTCGTAGCGCAACTCGTGCCCATGGCGCCGCCTGAAAGTGAAAAAGGCGGGGAAGGGCCGGAGGAGGCATCAACTGTTTTCATATACGAACCTTCGCAGCAGGCGATACTGAGCCAGCTTCTCCCAAAGAATATCGAGGTGCAGATCTACAGGGCATTACTTGAATCACAGGCATCGGAAGAGGCGGCAAGAATGACGGCAATGGAAAATGCCACCAAGAATGCGGACGAGATGATAGACTCCCTGACACTTCAGTATAACAAGGCGAGACAGGCAAGCATCACCGCAGAGCTTATGGACATTGTCGGAGGCGTGGAGGCGCTGAAAGGATAAGGCTCACAATACTGCACTGCCATATGATGCCGCCCTGACGCGGATCAAGGAAACGACGTTGCTTTAAAACATATTTCGAACAATGCTGGATAAATTTTTTTTGGAGGTCATAGATCATGAACGAAGGTAAAATCGTACAGGTCATCGGCGCAGTCGTCGACGTTGAATTTGAAGATAAATTGCCTGCAATATTGAATGCACTGAAGGTCTCGCAGCCTGGTGACAAGGAAAAAGGCATACCGGACATCAATGTTACGCTGGAGGTGGCGGCCCATCTCGGTGACAATGTCGTAAGAACCGTTGCCATGTCCGCAACCGACGGTCTCGTAAGGGGTACGCCGGTAATTGATACAGGACAGCCGATTACAGTCCCTGTGGGGGAGAAGACGCTCGGCAGAATCATGAACGTCATCGGCGAGCCTATTGACCAGCAGGGGCCTATCGATGCCAAGGAAAGGTTGCCGATCCACAGGGAATCCCCTGATTTTACCGAACAGGATACATCAACACAGGTCTTTGAGACGGGCGTTAAGGTCTTTGACCTGCTCGTTCCGTTTGTCAAGGGCGGAAAGATGGGCATGTTCGGTGGTGCAGGCGTGGGCAAGACGGTTGTCATCATGGAGATGATCCATAACATCGCCATGGTTCACGGCGGTGTGTCCGTGTTTGCAGGCGTAGGTGAAAGGACAAGGGAAGGTAATGACCTCTATCTTGAGATGAAGGAAGGAGGCGTTCTCGAAAAGACCACCCTGGTTTACGGCCAGATGAACGAGCCGCCCGGGGCGAGGGCGAGGGTGGCCCTTTCAGCGCTTACCACCGCTGAATACTTCAGGGACGAAGGGCAGGACGTGCTTATCTTTCTGGACAATATATTCAGGTATACACTGGCGGGCGCCGAACTTTCAGCACTGCTTGGAAGAATGCCGTCAGCCGTCGGATCGACCCTCGGAACCGACATGGGCATGCTCCAGGAACGGATCACATCCACTAATAAGGGAGCTATCACGTCAATGCAGGCCATCTACGTGCCTGCGGACGACCTCACCGACCCTGCCGTTGCCACGGCATTTACGCACCTTGACGGCACGGTCGTTCTTTCAAGACAGATTTCAGAGCTCGGGATATATCCTGCCGTCGACCCCCTTGATTCAACATCAAGGATCCTTGACCCGCTCGTGCTCGGAGAGGAGCATTATAATGTCGCCAGGCAGGTGCAGATGGTTCTGCAGAGATATAAAGAACTCCAGGACATCATCGCCATTCTGGGAATGGAGGAACTCTCAGAGGATGACAAACTGATCGTCGCCCGTGCAAGAAAGCTTCAGAGGTTCCTCAGCCAGCCCTTCCATGTTGCGGAGACATTTACGGGAACGCCCGGTAAGTACGTTAAGCTCGCCGACACGATAAAAGGGTTCAAGGCAATTGTTGAGGGTAAATACGATGACCTGCCGGAACAGGCGTTCTACATGGTCGGAGCCATAGAAGAAGTTGAGGAAAAGGCCAAGAGGCTTGCAGGGGAAGGATAAAGGATAAATGGCTGAAAAACTGACATTGGATATTGTTACACCGTACGGGCATGTCTTCACCGGCGAGGTTGACGAAATAGTCGCCTCCGGAAGCGATGGCGAGCTGGGTATTCTGCCGGACCACATCCCCCTTATTACAACGCTGAAGATCGGGATGCTGACATACCGGAAGGGTTCCGAGACAGCACATTTCTTTGTTAACTGGGGATATGCGGAGATCGGCCCTGACAGGGTGACGATAATTGCAGACAGTGCGGAAAAATCCGAAGATATCGATGTTGAGAGGGCGAAAAAGGCCATGCAGCGTGCGGAGGAGCGTCTCAAACAGATTGAAAAGTTCGACGAGGGACGTGCAAGGGCCGCGCTTGAGCGGTCGATGATGAGGATTCAGGTAGCGGAAAAACAGACTGCAAGGTAGTCGACCGGTATTATATGATATAGAGAAGATACCGGTGTGTTTTTATACGGTGCACAAACAAACACCTTTTGATAATGCCCTAAAACTTCTCCGACAAGCAAATTCCAGATCAACCTTAATGCAATGTTTACCCATGCCATGACCGCGGGCTGCCTAATTCCCTGTTACACGGCGGAAATAAGTGGGGAGTGGATGCCAGTCTGTCAATGTTTTAATTATAATGCTGAAACTGCTGATTTTCGACCTTGACGGCACGCTTGCCGATACGTCCCGTGATATAACAGATGCTGTCAATTATGCGCTGAAGCCGTTCGGAGTGAAAGAGTATACCGTTGAAGAGACAAAGGCCATGGTCGGCTCCGGTATCTCCCGGTTGCTGGCATCCCTTGTCCCGCCGGATGCCGCGGCACGGCATACCGGAGACAGGGAAAAAAGTGAGAGTAACGCCGAAATCGCCCTCAGCCGTTTTCTCAGATACTACTCTGAACATCTTCTTGACAACACAACGGTTTATCCCCATGTAGAAACAACCCTTGCGCGCCTCGGAAGATACAGTAAGGCCGTTGTCTCCAACAAGAGGGAGGCTTATTCAAGGGAGATACTCCAGGGTCTGGGCCTGCTGAAATACTTTGACGTTGTCCTGGGCAGTGACAGCGTGCGTGAAAAGAAACCATCGCCTGTTCCCATCCTCGAGCTGTTGAAACGGTTTAACGCTGACAGGGACGAGGCCCTTGTGACAGGTGACAGCAATTATGACATTGAGGCAGCGAGGGCGGCGGGGGTAAAGGTGGTTGCCGTTACATACGGCTTCCGCAGCAGGGAGTCTTTAAAAGACGCGGATTTTATAATCGACAGATTCGACGGTCTTCTTGATATAGTTTCCGGGATTGACAGGGCCTGAACCACTGTGGGAGGCTTAAACGTTTTTCCCCTCGTAATGATGGATTGTCCTTTATTTTTCAATTGAAGTATACTGAGAACATAAGCGGCATGCGTTGTGAACCGAATTTTGAACATTCCGGGTTGAAAGAGAGAACCCGCATCTAAATGGAGGTGGACATGAAGTCACTGGTTGAACAAATGGCAAAGTCTCTGGTGGACAGGACGGATGAAGTCTCGGTTTCTGTGGTGGACGGAGAGAGGACCGCAGTTTTTGAATTGCGTGTTGCCAAGAGCGATATAGGAAAGGTGATCGGAAAGCAGGGGAACACAGCCCGGGCAATGAGGACGATACTGAGCGCTGCCGGCACCAAGCTCGGCAAGCGGTTTGTCCTTGAGATACTTGAATAGAGGAAAAGATACTTGGCAATGTTTTTATGCCACTGTAAGGTTTTATATATCGAAGTCTGAAGGATGGCGATTGCAGATGAACTGAAACCGGAATCCGGCGAAACACTTGACAGCATAAGGGACATAAAACTCTTTCAGGCGAAGAACGGTTACCGTTTCAGTGTGGATGCCCTTTTGCTTGAAAACTTTATCTCAGCCCCGAGACTTGAAAAAGGGCTGGAGCTCGGTGCCGGTTCAGGTATCATCTCGATCCTGCTGGCAAAGAGGCTGAAAGATGCAAGGATAACCGCGGTTGAAATCCAGGAATCCTTTGCCAGGCGGGCGGAGAGGAATGTAAGGCTCAACAGGCTGTCCGGAAGGGTCAGGGTCCTTGCCATGGACATGAAGGAGCTGAGGAATGTTTTCCCGGCGAATGAATTCAACTTTGTATTTTCCAATCCCCCTTTCAGAAGACCGGGCACAGGGCGCATGAGCAGGGATGAAGAGAGGGCCATAGCAAGGCACGAGATAGAGATCACCCTTGCGGAGCTGGTAAGCACCGCCTCATACCTGCTCAGGCACAGCGGCAAGTTTTACCTGATTTATCATCCGTTCAGGCTTGCGGAACTCATCAGCCTGCTCCGGAAACACAGGCTTGAGCCGAAAAAGATGAGGTTTGTGCACTCCACCTCAGCCGAAGAGGCGAAGATGGTGCTGATTGAGGCGGTAAAAGGCTCCGGCACATGGCTTAAGGTTCCGCCGCCTCTTTATATATATGTCAATGGTACTGAATATACACCGGAGATGAAGAGGATTCTCGGAGTGGATGAGGCTTGAAAAAATGTATTGTTCTTCATTAAACTTAATAGCTGGGATATATGCATACAGGGGCTGTAGCTCAGTTGGGAGAGCGCTTGAATGGCATTCAAGAGGTCGTCGGTTCGATCCCGATCAGCTCCACTTATTATTAATCCACCGGCATAATCCGTCACTCTCAGGCAAAGTGGTCCAGGCCGGAAGTCCAGCCACGGCACCCGGGAATCGAATCCATAACAATGAAAGAATCATACAATAATCTCAAGAAAGAACTGCTCGATATCAACGGGGCGGTGGCCTCGCTGCTGTCCGTCCTGCGCAGCCGGACGGATATCACGGATGCGCGGTTCGACGACTGGCAGAAGGCGTGCACCGACATCCATCATCAGATTACCGAGGAGGTCGTCCGTGTCGCGGTGATCGGCCCGGTCAAATCCGGCAAAAGCACGTTCGTCAATTCGCTCTTCAAAGGAGACTATCTCAAAAGGGGCGCAGGTGTGGTGACATCCATAGTCACCCGTATCCGGAGCGGCGAGAACCTGAAGGCCGTTCTTTATTTCAAGTCCTGGGACGACGTAAACGCCGATATCGAGCAGGCCCTGGTCATGCTGCCTTCATGGGAAGGGCAGAGCGATGAGAAATCCTTTGACATCCGGCGTGAAAAAGACCGCCGCCTGCTCCGCCGGGCCGTGGAGGGGCTGAGCGATGACCTGCTCATTACTGACGGCACCCGCAATATAAACAGCGTGCTGCTGTCTCTTTATTTGAAGGGTTATGACAAGGTCAGCGGAATGATCACAGCGGACTCCGTGACCACTGAGTTCAGCGGCGAGCACTTTGCCGAGCACCAGACATTTGTCAGTGATGACTCACTGGCCGTTTACCTGAAAGACATAGAGCTTGAGATCAACAATGTCAACATCGACCACTCCATAGAGATCGCCGATTGCCAGGGAAGCGATTCCCCGAACCCCCTGCATCTCGCCATGATCCAGGACTACCTGATGCGCACACACTTTATCGTATACGTGATCAGCTCCCGCACGGGACTCAGGGAGGCGGACATCAGGTTCCTGTCAATGATAAAAAAGATGGGAATCATAGAAAATATCCTCTTTGTCCTGAATATCGATTTCAGCGAGCATGAATCACTGAACGACCTGAAGAGCCTGATCGAAAAGGTGAGGGAAGAGCTGGCGCTGATAAAGCCTGACCCTGATGTCTACTCGTTTTCCGCGCTGTTCAACCTGTTCAGCGCCCTGTCCGGAAGCCTGACGAAGAGGGATAAGCTTCGCCTCGGCCAGTGGAAGGCTGAAAAGGATTTCGTCTCTTTTGCAAATAAGGAAACCGCGCGGTTCAATTCGTCCCTGAAGAGCAAGCTGTCAGAGGAACGCTTCCGCCTGCTCCTGAAGAACCACCTCGAACGGATGAGCGTAATCGTATTCGGCGTTGAACGCTGGGTCTCGACGAACAGGGAGCTTCTGGCAAAGGATGTCAACGGCGCATCCGAGATGATCAAAAACATGAAGTACCACCAGGAGCGGATGGAGCAGATCAAGACACTTATCAAAAGCACCCTGAGCGGCGCGACCTGGGATATTATGAAGGGCCTTAAAAAGGATATCGATGCATTTTTCAATTATCATCCCGGCGGCGTGCTGGAGCAGACCTCGAACTTTGTCGAGCAGTACACGATATCAGTGGAAAAATACCGGGAAAAGATAGCATCCTCCGGCTTCTTCAACACCCTGTACCTTGTGTTCCAGGAATTCAAACAGGCCCTTGACAAGTTCATGACCGAGACCATCAACCCGGAGATTGCACGCTTTTCCGGTGAAGTGGACGCCCGCATACAGGAGTCACTGGAGTCGGTGGCCCTGCCGTTTTACTCAATGGTATCGGATGATATCGCCGAGTTGAAGGCAACAATCGGCAAGCCTTCCGGCAAGGAGGGCAAGACCCCCGGCGAAAAGGAAAACCTTCTCAATATAAATGCATTAAAACAGATCACGGGCCTTAGCCTCCCCCTGTCCACAGCGGCCATCAGGTACTCGGCAAAGATCAAGACAGAGACATTAATGCGCCTCGGCATCTACTCCGCAATAAAACTGTTCAAAAAGGTACTGAAAAAGACCCAGGATCAGGAGAGAGAGGAACAGATGCGCGCCCTGGCCGACGGGTTCAAGCTTATCAAGAGCGAGACGGAAAAACTGATAGTCTTTCACTTTGAGAACTACCGTGAAAATTTCAAATTTCAATATGCCTCAAAGCTGGTTGATGCAGCGTCCAAACATCTCCACCAGATTCTGATGGAGCGGTTTCAATCCTTTAACACGGATTTAAGGACCATGGAGGAAGTTATGAAGAAAAAGGGGAGCGACCGCGAGGAGATGATAAATTTTCTTGACAGTGTATCAGTGGATGTGCGCCGCATCAAGAAATCCATTGACAAGTGCAGAGCCGCCATAGAGCAGTAGGGCTCACACATACCCTGCCGGAATTCAAGTCAGTCCTGTGTACGGCTTCCCGTTGCTTTACAGTGCCTTTTTACTTGTGATAAGATTAAAATTTTGATAACAACATATTTATATCTCTTGTTTTTTCGGGGAGAAAGCATATCATGAAACTCGCAATAGGCATAGATATTGGCGGGACGAATACAAAGTTTGTCCTGGCCTCTGAAGAAGGAAAAGTGCTCAGCAGCCGTAAGACTCCGACACCTTCGGTATCAGCGGCCAATAAGGAAAAGATAGAAGACATGCTTGTGAAAAACCTGAAGGACTTTTTAGCGGATGATTCCACTGCGAGGCTGATTGCCTCTGAGGGAGGCGGCAGCATCGCGGGCATCGGGATCGGGATTGCAGGGCTTATCGACCGGGAAAACGGAAGGGTCATCCAGTC
>JAADFS010000099.1 GCA_013152795.1 Deferribacteres bacterium | reverse complement strand
TCTGCGATTCCTTAAGGAAATATATCAAGTTCCCGTGATTCGTGTCCGTTGTCCGTGACCGTAAAAGACAAAAAAACAAAAAACGGACACGGTTAACCGACACGCAGAACGGCCTTTTTCCCGTTATTTCCTGCAACAAGAGCATATTTTCAATATCCCATCGCTTTATAAAGGTTTTACGGCAGGCCCTCCTGCCTGTTGCAACGTTAAGGTTTATTCTTATTTACAAGCCTCACCCTGACCGTCTCTGCGTGCGCCTGAAGCCCTTCAACCTCTGATAGGGTTTCAACCGCCTGCGCGAGCCCTGCAAACCCGGATCTTGATGCATTGATAAGGCTCGTGCGTTTCATGAAATCGTACACCCCCAGCGGAGATGAAAACCTTGCGGTGCCTCCGGTCGGGAGCGTGTGGTTGGGCCCTGCCGAATAATCCCCGAGGGGCTCCGGAGACCACTTGCCGAGAAACACGGCCCCTGCGTTTTTTATCCGCGGCAGGAGGGCCGCCGGTTTTCCGGTCATCACCTCGAGATGTTCAGGCGCTATCCGGTTTGCAATATCAACCGCGCTGCGCAGGTCCTGTGTGATAATTATCGCGCCGTACCTGTTAAGGGATTTCCTGACGATATCCCTTCTTTTAAGATTCTTTATCCGCCTTGCCAGCTCTGCCTTTACTTTACCGGCAAGGTCCGCGGAATCCGTGATCAGGACAGAGGAGGCCATCTCGTCATGCTCCGCCTGGCTGAGCAGGTCTGCGGCAATAAATGAAGGATCAGATGTGCCGTCGGCGATTATCAGTATCTCGCTGGGGCCTGCCACCATGTCAATGCCCACCTGGCCGAATACCATCTTCTTTGCAACCGCCACGTATATGTTACCCGGCCCCACGATCTTGTCCACCTTTTTTATCGTCTCCGTGCCGAAGGCCAGTGCAGCCACAGCCTGCGCGCCCCCTGCCATGTATACCTCATCCACTCCGAGCAGTTTTACCGCTGCTGCCACATGCGGATTAAGCTCCCCCCCCGGCGCCGGCACGCACAATGCAATTTCCCTCACGCCAGCTACCTGTGCGGGAATCACATTCATCAGGACGGTGGACGGATAGGCCGCTTTCCCGCCGGGGACATATACACCGACCCTCTCAAGCGGTCTTATTATCTGCCCGAGCGTGATGCCTCCTGCGGAATAACGCCATGACCTCTCTTTCTGGCGCTTATGAAATTCCCGTATCCTGCGGGCTGATTCTTTCAGTGACTTCAGAAAATTTTTATCAACGTTCTTTGAAGCTGACTCGATCTCTTTTTTGCCGATGGAGAGTTTACCGGGCCTCACGGAGTCGAATTTTTCCGTATACCTCATGACGGCCCTGTCTCCGTGTCTTTGAACGTCTGAAATGATCTTTCTTACAACCCTCTGTATTTCGTCTTCCCTGACCGAAAAGGACGCCCTCTGCTGGAGGGTCCTTATAAAGGCGTCGATCCGGTCTTCTCTGATGATTTTCATTTTGTCTTTTCCGATGTGATTTGCATGATACCCGGTTTTCAGTCAACAATGTCTTAATTTTACCAGCCGTGAAGGCATAAAGCAAAGTACGCATGTTTGAAGTGCAGGGTGCAGTTGTCAGGGTGCAGAAAGAAACAAGTCCCCCCTCCCCTGGCGGGAGGGGGTTAGGGGGAGGGGGCCGGCTGTTACTCCCTGAAGGAATCGCAGATAAGGCTTTGCCGGCAGTCTCTCCTGCCAGTCGGCGGTATTTTTAAGCTGCTGTAAGGTATATTAAAATATTGATATTGTGATATGTCTCTGATGCACACGGATAAGGTCATTATCATACTCGGTCCCACGGGTGTCGGCAAGACAGGCTTTTCAATCCTTCTTGCAGAGGCCCTGGATACCGAAATCATAAGCGCCGATTCCATGCAGGTCTACCGGCATATGGATACAGGCACCGCCAAACCGTCCCCTGCCCAACTGAAGGCAGTGCCGCACCGTTTAATCAATATACTGTCGCCGGATGAATCCTTCAGCGCGGGCCTGTTCAGGCAGAAGGCGGTGGAGGCCATCAATGAGCTGCACCGCAAGAACCGCATCCCAGTAGTCGTGGGCGGCACGGGGCTCTATATAAGGTCACTGACCATGGGCCTCTTTGAAGGCCCGTCCGCGGACTGGTCACTGCGGCGAGATTTAATGGAGGATGAAAGGCGGTTCGGCAGGGGTTATCTCTATAATAAACTCCGTGCCCTTGACCCGGAGGCCGCGGCCGGAATACAACCCAATGACCTCCGGAGGATTGTCCGCGCGCTTGAGGTATCCATCAAGGAAAAAAGGGGGATATCAGAGGTCCGCCGGCTGATGACAAGTCCTCCCGGTTACGACTTTATAAAGATCGGTCTGACAAGGGACAGAAAAGAGCTTTACGACCTTATTGAAAAGAGGGTGGATAAAATGATGGAAAGCGGCCTGCTGGAGGAAACGCGGCGGCTCCTCGAAATGAAGCCCGACAGGACGGCCATGCAGGCCATTGGTTACAAGGAGATGAAGATGTATCTCGACGGCCGCGTTGACCTGGATGAGGCAGTGAGGCTTGTAAAGAAGCGCACAAAGATGTATGCCAAGAGACAGTTCACATGGTTCAGGAAGGAACCGGATATACACTGGGTGGATATAACCGGCATTATGGAGGCGGATGAAATCTTTGCAAAAGTGTTAAATGATGTTAAAATTCCCGTAGTAAACCGGGGACGATATTTTAATGCCGCCGCATGGTAAACAGGAAATGTCAAGAAGAGGTTAAAATGAACAACAAAGAGCGCAAGCTGCAGGACCTTTATCTGAATTATCTGAGGAAGGAAAAGATCACCGTTACGGTCTATCTCGTAAACGGCGCCCGTTTAAAGGGGATTATAACCGGGTTTGACAACTTTATCATACTGCTGAAACAGAATACGCGACAGCTTATCTACAAGCACGCCATATCCACGATCTCGCCTGAAAAAGAGATCGAGATAAAACTTCAGGACGAAAGGGAAGGTTGAGCGCTGTTCTGAATCAGACTTATCTGTCATTCGCGGAAGCGAAGCGGCCGGCAATGCCGGACGAGGCGGATGGCAGACTGAGGAGTGTGGATAATCATGAAAACAACACCAAGGAATCCGCTGCTGACGGTTGATGTGATCATTGAGGTGGAAGGGGGGATAGTCCTTGTCAAGAGGAAAAACCCTCCCCCGGGATGGGCCATACCCGGAGGTTTTGTGGATTACGGGGAATCCCTGGAGCATGCGGCCTGCCGGGAGGCCAGGGAAGAGACGGGCCTTGATATAAATCTCGTAAGGCAGTTTCACACTTACTCGGACCCGGGGAGGGACCCGAGGCATCACACCGTGTCCACCATCTTCATAGCCACTGCGTCCGGCAAACCGGAGGCCGGGGACGATGCAAAGGAGGCAAGGGTCTTCACCAGGGACAACCTCCCGGACGACATTGCCTTTGATCACAGGCAGATACTCGAGGATTATTTCAACGGCAGGTATTAAACGTATAAGTCATGTGTCCTGTGAGTCCGGCCAAGGAAAAAGCGCTCAGAGAGAAACTCGAAAGCCTCGGTGTTTTCGAGAAGGATATCAGGGAGTCATTCATCCGCTCCAGGGGCAAAGGCGGGCAGAATGTCAACAAGACATCCACCTGCGTTTACCTCAGGCATATCCCCACAGGGATAGAGGTGAAATGCCGGAAGGAACGCTCGCAGAGGCTGAACCGCTATCATGCGAGGGTGCTCCTGTATTCAAAGATAGAGCGTCTGATCAGGGGCAGGAAAAGCGAAGAGGAGCAGCGCATTGCAAAGATAAGGAGGCAGAAGCGCAAGCGGTCAAAGAGGGCAAAGGAAAAGATGCTTGAAGAGAAGAGATTGCAGTCAATAAAAAAGAGCGAACGTTCATTCAGATATGTCCCCGGCGAGGATTAGCCGCGGGGCGGCAAGGCCGCCGTTTTTTTTGCAATATACAGCGTTTCCTGATATATTTATAAACCTTAATGTTGCATAAACGGGCAGGAGAGAGTTCCGGGGAACAAAGTTCTAAGTTCAAAGTTCTGAGTTCAGAGTTCAAAATTAAGGGTGCAGGGTGCAGTTGTCAGGGTGCAGAAAGAAACAAGTTCCCCCTCCCGCTGGCGGTATTTATGCCATATACGGTCACGGACAACGGACACGACACACGGGCAGTTAATGTGCTACTGCAAAGATAATTATTCAGGAGGATAAATTGAGCAGAAAAAAGATTTCCATTGAACCTGCGGACAGGGTGAAGAACCTGCCGCCTTATCTGTTTGCAACTATCGACAGGATGAAGGAAAGAGCGGTCAGCAAGGGAGTCGATCTCATTGATCTGAGCATAGGCGACCCTGACACGCCCACACCCCGTCACATTGTGGAGAGGATGAGAAAGGCGGTCAAAAACCCGCAGCATCACCAGTACCCTTCGTATGCCGGGATGCTCTCCTTCAGGGCGGCGGCGGCGGAGTGGTTCAGAAAAAGATTCAATGTCTCCCTGAATCCCAAGACGGAGATTCTTTCCCTGATCGGCTCGAAAGAGGGCATCGGCCATTTGCCCCTCGCCTTTATCAATCCGGGCGATGTTGTGCTTGTCCCTTCTCCGGGATACCCTGTTTATCCTGTCGCCGCCCTGTTCGCCGGGGGGAAAAGTCATGCCATGCCCCTGCTGGAGAAGAACGGCTATCTGCCGGATTTAAAGTCAATCCCCCGCAGTGTTCTCAAAAAGGCAAAGCTCATGTTTATAAACTATCCCAACAACCCGACCGCGGCCGTTGCGGGCAGGGCCTTTTACAAAGAGCTTGTTGAATTCGCCGCCCGGCACAATATACTTATATGCCATGATGCGGCCTATTCGGAGATCTATTACGACGGCAAAAAACCGCTGAGTTTCCTGCAGGTGCCCGGCGCCAAATCAGTGGGGATAGAGTTCCACTCCCTTTCAAAGACATATAACATGGCCGGATGGAGAATAGGTTTTGCCGCAGGCAACAGGGAGGCAATAGCCGGCCTCGGCAGGATCAAGACCAATCTCGACTCCGGCATTTTCCAGGCGATTCAGGAGGCGGGCATCGAGGCCCTGAAAACGGATGATAAGGTTCTCGGAAAGATAAGGGACATGTACCAGGAGAGAAGGGATGTCCTGTATGAAGGATTAACCGCCCTCGGCCTTGAGGTTAAAAGGCCCCGGGCCACATTCTATCTGTGGGCGAAGGTTCCCTCCGGGTTTAACTCCACGGATTTCACGGTCCACCTGCTTAATAAGGCCGGTGTTCTGACAACTCCGGGCAACGGCTTCGGGGAGCCGGGCGAGGGTTATGTGAGATTCGCCCTCACAGTGCCTGTCAGGAGGATGAAAGAGGCTGTGGACAGGATAAGGGAGGCGCTTTAGCCTTAGGAAGGACTGCCTGTTTCAATATCCGGTCAACCGAGCAACTGGTTCTGTATCGTGTAGTGTGTCAGTTGCGCGTTGTTTTTCATGCCCATCTTGCACAGGATGCGGCTCCGGTAGGTGCTGATGGTCTTGACACTCAACGACAGTTCCTCGGCGATCTCTTTCACCGTCTTTCCCGAGGCGATCATACACATCACCTCAAACTCGCGATCCGAGAGTGTCTCATGCAGCAGTTTCCCTGAACCGTTCTCCATGTGGCAGGCGAGGGTTTCGGCAAGCGAGGGGCTGATGTATTTCCTGCCGGCGGCGACTTTCCGCACGGCATCGAGCAGTTCATCCGGATTGCTTTCCTTTGTGAGATATCCGTATGCACCCGCCTTTATTGCGCGCACGGCATAGTGGTCTTCGGGATGCATGCTCAGCATCAGGATTTTAAGGGACGGCTTGTCGCTTCTTAATTGTTTCAATACATCCAATCCGCCCCTGCCCGGCATGGAGATATCCAGCAGGATTACGTCGTATTCCCTCTCCCGGACTTTTTGCAGGACCTCATGCCCGTTTCCCGCTTCATCGACTGCAATGACGTCCGGCATCTCCGACAGAATCTGCCTGAGCCCTTCCCTGACAAGTGCGTGATCATCGGCTACGAGTATTCTTATCACCG
>JAADFS010000098.1 GCA_013152795.1 Deferribacteres bacterium | reverse complement strand
ATATTAAGAAATTAAAGTCATCCGAACGGCGATCATATTACAGGTTGAGAAAAGGTAAATATAGGGCAATATTTTATATAGAAGAAGAGAATTACTATATAATCTCGATAGCCAAGAGAGAGGAGGTGTATAAACAGTGGGAGTAATATCCGTAAGATTAAATAAAGATGAAGAAAAGATATTGAAAAAATTATCCGACCATTTTCATGAAGATAAATCTACTTTGATAAAGAAGTCACTAATTGAGCTATATGAAAATGTTATGGATTTAAATGAGATAAAAAAGTTTGAGGCAAAAGAAAAAAGGGGCAAGGTTTCATTTTCAACGGCTGAAGATATTCTGAAGAACTGAAAATAAAATACTGACCCCCAAGAAGATGAGGACCCGGTGAAGGTGTAGGGCGGACATATACAACAGGGGAAAATCATGAAAAAACTGCTCGTATTACTGTTTTTACCGTTTTTATGGCTTGGTACTGAAACCACGGCAGCAGCCGGTTCCACCATCTACATCGCCGAACCAATATACAAGGCAGGTACCACAGATATTGATAAAACTTTGGTAACCCTGTTCAAGCCAACCGGAGCAAAAATCAGAGAGCTTTATATCAATGGTATAATGCCAAGGGTGTCACCGGACGGCAGATATTTCGCCTACATGGAAGCGGATAAAAAGAGCTGGACAGCCCGCAGGGCGGCAATTGCAGATTCACAAGGCAGGAAAATCAGGAACCTGCCCTTTAACGGCATAACCGGTTTCTTTCCGAACGGCACGTGGTCACCTGATGGAAACAGATTAATACTGCTGCGGGTATCACCGCCGGCATCAGCCGTATTATCCCCGGAGAAAAACGGCCGGGAAGAAATACCGGCGGATGCCAGAGAACGGATAGAAGTGGTGGTCATAGACTTTGACAGCGGGAAGACCAGGAAGGTTCATCATACGTACTCGAGACATGAGATGGAGTATTTCACATATACGGCAACCTGGTTCCCCGATAACAAGAGAATCCTTTTTGCCGGCGGCAGCAGAGGGGCGGGCATCATAAATTCCTACACAGGTGAATATGAGACTCTGTCAAAAGACGGCGTGGCCGCCTATCTGGTTGACAACGGCAGAAAAATATTTTATTTATCAGGCCGGCCGGATCTCAGAGAGCCCTTGCTTATATGGCGGTTTAATCCTGAAACCCGGAACAGCAAAAAACTGTTTTCGGTTGAGGAGTATGCCGGCCATATGCTTACCCCTCCTGTCAGCCCTGACGGAAGGTATCTGTTGTTAATCAGATATGGGCAACAGCCCCCTTCCCTTATGTTGTTCGATATCCCGAATAAAAGGGTGACAGGAACGGATTTTGGGGGAAAGGCTGTCATCCCGCTGAAGTTTTCCCCGGACAACAACAGGCTTGTTGCCTGCATGGCCGAGGAATTCAGACATGGTCCCGAGGTTTACGGTATCTGCGATTTTAAAGAGGGACGGTTTACTGCCCTGAAGACGCTTGATAAGAGGTCACAGATTCATGGAGAGGCGGCCCTTGCCTTTTTTATTTTCATGTCAGTGGAATGGGTCGAGTGAACCCGCAACTCTCCTGCAACATTAAGGTTGACTTATTTTGTCCCCGGCATATAGAATTTTTCCGTAAACCAGACAGGCACCCTAATGGAATATTCGGCGTATCTCGATATTGAGACAACAGGACTGAGCCCGCTCAGCGGCAAGCTGACGGTGATCGGCATATACAGGGAGGACGGCACGGACAGCAGGATCGTGCAACTTGTGGGGGATGAAATATGCCGGTCAAGGCTGATTGCGGCGCTGGAAGGCACAGGGATAATCTATACGTATAACGGAGCAAGGTTTGACCTGCCGTTCATCAGGGCAAAGCTTGATGTTGATCTTGCGGAGTATTACAGACACAGAGACCTGATGTATGCGTGCCGGAAGAGAAATCTGTACGGCGGGCTGAAGGGTGTTGAAAGGCAACTGGGCATACAAAGGCAACTGCAGGATATCGACGGCAGGGTTGCAGTGCAGTTGTGGCACAATTACAGTTGTTACGGCGACAGGCGGTCCCTTGAGATGCTGTTGAAATACAATAAAGAAGATGTCCTTAATTTAAGGGTGCTCAGGGAGCGTTTGAATCTTTGAAAATCCTTATGATCCTGTCCGGTCTGAGGTAGCTCCTCACTATAATCACGCCGGGAAGACGCGTTTTTATTGCCTGCATGAATTTTTCGGCTGCCCGGTAGTCTTTGAATTTGCCCAGCCTTACGGAATAAAACTTCCCCACTTTTTCTATCCTGAGGTAGGCAAGTGCTTTTTTGTTTAATTTCCGCGCTATGGAATCGAATTGCTTCCGGGCGTATCCGGCTTTCGTGAAACTGCCCACCTGGATTGTATAGATTTTTTGACTGATAACCCGTTTGGCAGGGACGGTTTTACGGCGCTTCCGGTCATGCCGCGCGGGTTTTTTATCTTTCAGCCGGGGGGGCGCCGCTATCTCGGTTTTGAGTTTTTCTGTCTCCTGCAGGGCCTTCCTGTATCTGCCAGTCTCCTTTTTTAATTCCTGTATTTCTTCGCGGGCCTTCCCGGGCGCATCGCCTTTTGCGGTACTGTTATCCGCCTTTTCCATCTTTTTCAGGGAGATTGAAGGGAAGATTTTTTCGTACTCCCTGCCCTTGATGGAGAAATTCAGGACAAAGGGTTCATATCCCGGTTTTTCAATCTTCAGTTCCCTCTGCCGCGTTTCGTCCTCGTGGTCACCACGGCTGCTGCTTATGTAGGAAATCCGCAGGGTCACGGGCGTAAGGCCCTGGAACTCGCCGTCCAGTAAAACCCTGGCGCCTTCAGGAGAGCTTTTAACAGGTATGAATATCGTCCTGCCTGTGTATACCGGCCCCTGGACGTAGGCACATCCTGCAATCAGCAGGACGGCCATGGCATATGCACTTATCAGCGGTGCAAGTCTTTTCTTTTCAGACATTAATAGTCTCTGTTACGATTAGTATAGCTTTACTGTCATTGTATCATAGATTGCCATCATCTTTTTTGTGATACCCTTGGACCGGACATCCACCCCTTATCAAAATCAAACGGTTACCATCATCAAAAAACCGCTGTCTTTCAGCTATCTCTTCGGATTTATTGGAAAAATACTTAACCTTAATGTTACATAAACGGGCAGAGGAGTCTGCCCCCCTGGCAGTATTTTATGCCGCTGTAAGGTTTACTCATAGCGGAGTATTTCCTATTAAGGGGAAGCCCCATCATTATATACCCTATCCCCTGTAAAAAATAATAGCTGTTAAAAATGACAGTATACACGGAATTGAAAAAATGCTAACCTAAAATTCCTTCAGGATCGGCCTTTTCCCTGATCCTGTCGGCCCTGAGATTTTCATTTTTTATCATCATTCCGGACAAAAAAGGAGGAAGCTTTTCATGAGGGGGCATGGCGGCTCTTTTACAGGTATTGTCTGTTTTCTTGTTTGTTTTACATGTGTTTGCCTTGCGGCGGTCTCATCCGCAGGGGCTGGTGCGCAGGCGGCGGTGTGGGAGGATGTAAGCAGGGGCATCAGGGGGTCGGACCTGCTGGCGGTGGCGGCCGGCCCGGATTCGCCCCGGACGGTTTACATCACATCAGGAAGTGTTGTTTACATGACCGCGGACGGAGGGAAAAGGTGGAATGAGGTCCTGTCCTTCAGGGGTACCGGAAATACCGTCGATGCCCTGGCTGTAACGAAGGCCGGCGGGCCTGTTTATGCCGGAGCCGGTGACGGCCTTTACAGGAGCATTGACGGCGGGAAAAACTGGGAAAGGATTTTCACGGCCATGGACGGGCTCGAAGGCCGTGTGTTCTGCATAGCAGTCGACCCTGCGCTTCCTGCCACCGTATTCATCGGCACAGGCGCGGGGGTTTTCCGGACGGACGACGGGGGAGTCAGATGGGAAAAAGGGCGGGGGATCCCTTCCGGCATAAAGGTCTCTTCCATTGCGGTCTCACCGGCTGATCATCAGACCGTTTATGCCGCTGCAGCCGACGGGCTGTATAAAAGCCGCAACAGCGGCGCGGACTGGAGAAGAATGCTGGTGACATACGTCTCTGAAGAAGACCGCCACACGGGGGACATGGCGGAAGAAACGGAAACAGAGGGAACGGAAATCCGCAGCATCGCCGTTGGCCCGGCGGACAGCGGCAGGGTGTATCTCGGGACATCAGAAGGACTCCTTGCAAGCAGCAACGGCGGGCTGACATGGGAAAGGGTGCCGGGCCGCGGCCTTATCAACCGCGATATACGCGATATCGCGGTTGATCCGTCAAACGGCAGTGTGTATGCAGCCACGGGCAGCGGGGTGTTCGTGTATTCGGACGTGGAGAAAAGGTGGGAGGGGCTTTACAGCGGTCTCTTATCCACGGATGTCCGTTCCCTCTCATTCGCCCTGTCCGCACGGAGGGCTTCAGGCACCCTGTTTGCAGCTACCAAAAGAGGCGTGTTTAAAACAACACGCGGTGCAAAGGGGGCGGCGCGCGCGGACAACGGCATGCATCAGCGGGATTTGTCCTCTGCATTTGCCCATGAGCCGAGCATAGGGGAGATAAGGGAGGCAGCCATCATATATGCGGAAGTCCAGCCGGAAAAGATAGAGAAATGGAGAAAGGCGGCTGCAAAGAGGGCATGGCTTCCGGATTTGAGGGTTGCATACCGCGGAAACAGGGGCTGGCAAAGCAGCGACTATTTTTACAAAGGCAATATCTCAGACGATGATGTCACAGAAGATACGGACAGGGAGTGGTCGGTCTCTCTTACGTGGGAACTTGGTGACCTTGTATGGAACAGCGCCCAGACCTCCATAGATTCAAGGGCGCGGCTCATGGTCCAGTTAAGGGATGATATACTGAACGAGGTGACCCGGCTGTACTTTGAAAGGAGAAGGCTCCAGTATGAGATGCTCCTGTCGCCTCCCGGAGATATGAGGGAGAAAATAGAAAATGAGCTCAGGCTCCAGGAGCTTACAGCGGATATCGATGCGCTGACGAACTCCTATCTCTCAAAGAGGCTGGCCCGGATGCGGACGGCCGGCAGATGAGTCCGGGAAGTATTCATGCTGTCTCAAGGGATTATAACCGTTCGAGGACTTCGATGGTTTTATTTATCAACTCCCTGTGCCAGGTGATCGAGATGTGGTTGGCATGCAGTGTGTAATGTGCTGAAGCACACGGCAGCACAGCGCTCTCGGCGGTAACCATGGAGTCACCCCTGCCGGGCTTCAGTTCCTCGGGGATTACGGAGGGTGGGAGCACCCTGAGGAGAGAGTCGGGTATGGTCAGTAAGGGCGCGGGATACATCATGCCGTCCCTTTTCTTCCATTTGTAAACAGTAAGCAGTGTCGGGTTTGTTCCGCCGAATGAGACGCACAGGACGTCCCTTAACGGCCGGGCCTGGAGGCTCATGATAAAGCCGGAATCCGGCAGCAGCTCTTTCAGGGCTCCGCTGCCGAGCAGTTCATGGATGTTTTTCAATATTCTGGTAACAGCGCCGCGCGTATCCTCCGGGAGAACGGCCCTCAACAGGGGGGCGACAGGAGACAGGTACCTGCCGAGGCGCGAGAGCGAACTGCCGGCGTGTGGTGATGCAATGGTGACAAGGGCCTTTACCGCCGGTCTTTTCCTTTCCATGAATTTCCTTGCAATAAGGCCGCCGCGGCTGTGGCCCACAAGGGCTATGGGCCTTCCGGGGAAGAGCCTTTCCGCCGCTGCGGCCACCTCCTGAAGCTCTGCGACTGCTGCATCCATGGGTCCTGAGGGCCTTCTCTGGCTCCAGCAGAGGGCATTGAACCCTTTCTCCGTCACGACCGTCCAGAGGTTGTTTATTCTGTCCGGCACAATGCCGGGTGTGAGCCTTTTGCCTCCTTGTACCTTCGTGCAGGGTTCAGGCGGTGTTGCGGCAAAGACTCTCATTGGGATATTCCCGCCGAATACCTTTGTATCAGAGGGATTGACCCAGAAATCCCTGTTTACTCCAAGGCCGTGGATAAAGATTGCAACAGGCCTGCGGGGGTCACCTCTGTGGATTGCCGTATCTGGTTTCATGGGAACCG
>JAADFS010000097.1 GCA_013152795.1 Deferribacteres bacterium | reverse complement strand
GTTTTACGGCCACGCATTCCTCAGGTGTCGCCGCCGCGGCCTCGATACTATCAAGGATATTCGGGCTGACGGAAAAAGAGACCGGTCTCATGGAGGTTGCAGGCAACCTGCACGACATAGGGAAGCTGGCGATACCGAATGATATCCTGGACAAACCCGGAAAGCTCTCAAAAGAGGAATTCGCCGTGATAAGGTCACATACATATTACACGTACTCGGTGATCAACACCATCGGGGGGCTGCAGCAGATTGCGGAGTGGGCGGCATATCACCATGAAAAGCTGGACGGCAGCGGCTATCCGTTCCACTGCACGTACGATGAGCTCGGCACAGGTTCGCGGATCATGATGGTTGCGGACCTGTTCACGGCACTGGCCGAGGACAGGCCCTACAGGGCGGGAATGTCCAGGGAGGGAATCATCCAGATCATCAAACAGCTTGCAGACAGAAAGCTCCTGGACCGCAGGATAGTCAATATCCTGTTTGAGAACTTCGATGAGATATCCTCCCACGTCAGCGAAAAACAGGCTGTTGTAAAAGAGTTCTACGAAAACCAGTTCGCATTCCTGTAATGACCGCGCCTTATAGCCCCGTTCTGATTTGGTGTATAATATACCTGTAAGAAGATCGAAAGGGCTCGCTGTCAATAATGACTCATTTCGTATGCCTTAACTGCGGTTTCTCGGCAAGTGAAAAAGATTTGGATGGGATTGCCACGTGTCCGGAGTGTAACGTTGATCTGCAACCGGAGCGTCCCCGCAGAAAAGATGACTCTCACACGGCTACTATTACCGCCCCCTTAGGGTCTCAGCGCTGCAAACCCGTGTTTACCGGTTCAGCCGGTGAGTTCTTCAGGATATGGATCGTCAACACATTCCTGACGATCCTGACGCTGGGTCTTTACGCTCCGTGGGCAAAGGTACGGGAGCGCCGCTTTTTCTACCAGCATACCGTCATGGACGGTCAGCCGTTTGATTATACGGCACACCCCGTGGCGCTCCTGAGGGGCTACCTGATAGTAGGTGGGGGTATACTCCTCTATTACCTTGCTGAAGCATACAATCCCCTTTACAGTCTCATGGTCTTCGGGATATTCTCGCTTGTCCTGCCGTTCTTAATCTACAAGTCACTCAGGTTTTTCGCCCGCCACTCCGTCTACCGGAATATCCCCTTTCACTTCCGCGGCACGCTCGGGGAAAGCTACAAGACCTATCTGCTCTATCCCATGCTCATACCTTTTACTTTCGGGCTGATTATCCCCTACTGGGCATTTCAGCGGAAAAAATATTTCTTCGGCAACATCGGCTTTGGAACAACCGCCAACATATTTCAAGGGAGCGCCCGCGAGTTCTACAAACTCTACGGCTTGGTGGTCGTGCTGCTGGTCGTGATTATATTCTTCTCTATACCGATACTCATGTCTTTTGCCACCATGATTCCCGCCCCGGAAGCAGGGATATTCAATGCTGGAATGATATTTTTTATCCTTAGCATATATTTTACAACGCTGGTTGTTTCCACCTTTGTCCAGCAGTACATCTACGCCTGGACCACCAATTACTGCTTGGGGCATTCCGAACTCGGGAATATAAGATTTCAGAGCACGCTCAAGGCCAAACAACTGTTCTGGATACGGATAACGAACATTCTCGCCATAATTTTTTCCGTGGGGCTTCTCATTCCCTGGGCAAAGGTCAGGCGCACCCGCTATATCATCGACAACCTGACCGTGATCGCGGGCCAGGGCCTCGATGAATTCACCGCAGGCGTCAGGCCTGATGAAAGCGCTTACGGCGATGTCGCCACGGATTTCTTTGATATAGATATCGGACTATGATCGAGTTCACGGGTGTATATTTCGACGGGAAAACCTCCAGGGCATATGCCGTATCGGTTGTTTTTGACGGCAGGACACTGCATATCCGCGGCGTGGAAGGAGATTATCCGGCGCTTGACATCCCCCTTGAAGATTGCACGATCACCCCTCCTCTTGGAAACACGATGCGTTCCATTCAGTTGCCCGGCGGCGCGCAATGTCAAACATCAGATACAGCGGCGGTCTCCGCCCTGGAACGTCTCACGGGACAGAACCGCGGAATGGGGTTTGTGCATCGCCTGGAAAACCGGTGGAAGACAGCAGTCGGCGCCTTGGCCGGTCTGGTGCTTTGCGTCTGGGTGTTTGTAACATACGGCATCCCTTTTCTCGCTGAAAAAATAGCCTACTCGGTCCCGCCTGAACTTGCGGAACAGATGAGCCGGCAGGCGATTGAAATGCTCGACCGCAGGTTCCTGAAACCCTCGGAACTCGACCCTGGAAAAACCGAAAAACTTCAGGAAGAATTTCAGCACCTGCACAGTGAAATCGATCCGGACTCCGATTACCGCCTGGAGTTCCGCAAAAGTCCCTACATAGGGCCGAACGCATTCGCACTGCCGTCCGGCCTCATTATAATGACGGATGAGCTGGTTGACCTCGCCGACAGTAACAGGGAACTTCTGGCCATACTCGCCCACGAAACAGCGCATGTAAAAAAGCGCCACGGCCTCAGGAGCATTATACAGAACTCGGGTGTCTTCCTTCTGGTCTCCGCGCTTGCCGGTGACATAACCTCGATCACCTCCACAGCCGCATCATTGCCGACGCTCCTGGCGCGGTCAGGATATTCCCGTAAATTTGAAACAGAGGCCGACACGGTCGCCGCCCTCTATATGATACGGAAGGGCTGGGGGACCGGCCCGTTTCAGGCCATTCTGCTGCGCATCACCCGGGACATGGCCGACTACCCCGGCGAGTCCCTCCTGTCTTCCCACCCTCTGACAAATCAGCGGGTGCAGCACCTGCGGGATATTGAAGCATCCATGCCCTCCGGGGAAGCAGCGGAATAAACCTTAATGTTGCATAAAGCGGCAGGAGGGCCTCCCCGCAGGCGATATTTTTATGCCACTGTAAGGTAAAGGGGGGGTAAGACCGCCCGGGGGATAAAATGTTATAATCTCCCATGCGTTTTATCGCCGACCTTCACATACATTCAAGATATTCAAGGGCAACCAGCAGGGAGATGTCCCCCGTGGCGTTATGGAGATGGGCGCAACTGAAGGGTATTACTGTTATCGGCACCGGCGATTTCACGCATCCGGAATGGTTCAGGGAGCTTGAGGCCACGCTCCAACCCGGGGACAACGGACTGTTCAGGCTGAAGAAAGAGTTTCAGGCGGATGACATTCCGGCCTCGTGCAGGGCGGATGTCTTTTTCCTTTTATCCGCAGAGATAAGCTGTATCTACAGCAAAAACGGCAGGACGCGCAAGATACACTGCATTGTAATCGTCCCGGATTTTGACGGTGCCGCAAGGATAAACGCCGCCCTGTCGCGGATAGGCAATCTGAAGGCCGACGGCAGGCCCATACTGGGGCTGGATGCAAAGGAGCTTCTGAAGACCGTTCTGGATGCCTCCGCCGATGCCATGCTCATCCCCGCGCATGCATGGACACCCCACTTTTCCGTGTTCGGCGCAGCCTCGGGCTTTGACTCGATCGAGGAATGCTTCGAGGAAATGTCCCCGCATATTCATGCAATCGAGACAGGGCTCTCATCGGATCCGCCGATGAACTGGCGGCTGTCGGCCCTTGACGGAATCACCCTCATCTCCAACTCCGACGCCCACTCTCCCGCCAAGATCGGACGTGAGGCCAACATCTTCGATACAGGGGTGTCATACAGGGAGATCACGGAAGCAATAAAGACCGGCAAGGGTTTTAACGGCACCGTGGAGTTCTTCCCCGAGGAAGGGAAATATCATTACGACGGACACAGGCTGTGCAATATCAGCCTCTCACCCGCGGAGACAATGGCCCGCAACTATCTCTGTCCGGTATGCGGGAGGAAATTGACGGTGGGGGTGATGCACAGGGTCGAAGAACTTGCGGACAGGGGCAGCGGCTTTAAACCGCCGGGCTCACCCGGTTATCATTCCATAATCCCCCTGCCCGAGATTATTGCAGAGGCGGTGAACGTGGGGGTCAACAGCAAGACCGTCAATAACGAATACATGAAACTGCTTGCAAAGCTGGGCAGCGAATTCCGCATCCTCATGGATGTGCCGCTAAAGGATATTGAGGCAGCGGGATTCCCCCTTATCAGGGAGGCTGTCTCAAGGGTACGTGAAGGCAGGGTGCATATTGCACCCGGGTATGACGGGGAATACGGCAGGATTAAGATATTCGAGGAAGTTGAGAGAAAAAAGATCAGGGGGCAGGCCAGGCTTTTCTGATAAGAGGGGAGGTTGGGAAAGAAAACATGATTGAACGAAAATGGGCACCCTGAGTCCCTCAGCAGCCGCCCTTATCAGCAAGTATGGCATCGCGGCTGTCTTTGCAGGCACTTTTATTGAAGGTGAAACGGTACTGCTGGCAGCGGGGATCGTTGCCGGGGCAGGGCTGCTGAATCCTTTAAGCGTCTGGGCAAGCGCCTCCCTTGGTGCATGGGCAGGTCACGTATTCTGGTTTTTCGCCGGCCGGATATTCGGCAACCGCTATATACTGCCGAAGAGCAACTGGATAAGGGTGCGGTTTGCGGAGGTCAACAGGATTGTGCTTGAACGCCCGAAAACCGCTGTCTTCATCCTTCAGTATCTCTACGGCATGCGCATAATCGGTGCTGTAGCCATCGGCATTACGGAGATGTCTTTCAGGAAATTCATGTTGTACGAGGCCCTGAACTGCATGCTGTGGGCCGCGCTTATCCTGGGCGCGGGATACATTCTGGAAGAAAGCATTATGCGGATATTCCACGGCTGGCTTGCATGGCTCTGGCTGGGGGTGAGCGTGGCGGCGGTGATTCTGTTCATCCGCCATCTCGAACGCACCCTGTCACGGAAAAGGCTGAAATAAGTATCTTTTTTTTCTTGAAATCTCACATCTTGCCCTTGCCCCGGACTGATACTTCTGCTAACATTAACCTTAATGTTGCATAAACGGGCAGTATCTTATGCTACTGTAAGGTAAGGAGGGAGACATGAATGCAATAGAGATGGCGAGAAAGATGGAGACGGATGCAATCGCGTTTTATACGGAGGCAGCGGACAGGACGGCCTATCCGGCGGGGAAAAAGATGTTTGAGACAATAGCGGCGGATGAAAAAAAGCATCTGGAGGCCGTCAACCGGTTGCTGGAGGGACTCGATATTCATGATGAGGATGTACATCCCATGAAAAACATCAGGACGGTGTTCGAGGAGATGAAAGATGAAATGATGGAGAGGGTCAAGGCGACTTCGGATGAACTTGAAGCCTTCAGGATCGCCGTGCGTATGGAAAAAGAAGGTGTCGAATTCTACAGAAAACTGTCATCTGAAGCCCCGACCGGCAAGGAAAAGGCCCTGTTCGATAAACTCCTTCAGGCGGAGCGCCTGCACTATGACATCTTTGAAAACACATATAATTTTCTCCGGGATACCGGCAACTGGTTTATGTGGGAGGAACACAGCATCGTCGACGGGGGAACCCCCTCGGCATAATGCCGTGCCGACCTTTTGCCTGACGCTGCATAACCACTGGTGCCTTTATGCAACTACAAGTCCGTCCTCCGGCGGTCAGCCGGCGGCCAGGAAAACACCGCCGCGCCTGCTGTCTCCCCATCCGTGCATTTCACCGCTTACGCAGTGGACCCCCCCGAAGTACATGTCCCTTGTGTTCCATCTGTTTAACTTGTAATGCGCGGCCAGCCTTTCAAGCACATCCGCGGGCAGGCCCGGTTCTGTATGAAGTGTGCCGTCCTCCAGGTGGATACGCGGGGCCTCCACGGCCTCCTCAAGCGAACAGTTGAAGTCGATTATGTTCAGCAGCACCTGCAGCACCGCTGTCTTTATCCTCTTGCTCCCGCCGCTTCCCATGACCACATCCGCCCTGCCGTGTTTGAGGATGATCGTGGGTACCATCATGGATGAGACCCTCATGCCCGGAGGGGATGAGAAGAACCCGTCCGGGTGAAGATCATCCTCTCCCATCATGTTGTTCAGCATTATGCCTGTTCCGGGGATAAAACAGCCGGAACCCGAGCCGTTTGATGTGGTCATTGATGCGGCGTTTCCCTGCCCGTCTACTGCGCTTATGTGGGTTGTCCCCTGCGTGGCGATAAAGGTCTTTTCG
>JAADFS010000096.1:9874-10400 GCA_013152795.1 Deferribacteres bacterium | reverse complement strand
TGATCTCGGACGGATGCTTATATGTCATGGGATACCCCATGAGGTTGGACAGTTTCGATATAACCTGCCATTCCGCCATTCCGGACAGGGGTTCTATGGCCTTTCTCACACGCTGTATCCTGCGCTCGCCGTTTGTGAACGTACCGTCCTTTTCAGCAAAGCTTGCCCCGGGCAGTATCACATGCGCATATTTCGTCGTCTCTGTATGGAAGATATCCTGCACCACGAGGAATTCGAGTGATTGCAGTGCCCTTCTGACCTCGTGCACATTCGGGTCTGTCTGGGCAGGGTCTTCGCCGAGAATAAAAAGCCCCTTGAATTTTCCCTCGCATGCCCTATCCAGCATCTCCACGGACTTGAGCCCTGTTTCAGGAGAGATCGGCACGCCCCATGCCTTTTCAAACTTGGCGCGCACATCCGGGTTTGCAACCGGCTGGTATCCCGGAAGTATATGCGGGGCCGGGCCGAGGTCTGAGGCGCCCTGGACATTGTTCTGGCCCCTGAGTGCCATGATCCCGGTCGACGG
>JAADFS010000096.1:0-9776 GCA_013152795.1 Deferribacteres bacterium | reverse complement strand
ATCGCCTTGTCTGCATGCGAATACAGGCGGGCGGCCTCTGTTATCCTGTCTCCTGATACACCGGTGAGCTTTTCAACCTTTTTGAGGTCATACTCGCGTACCTTTTCCCTGAGCTCTTCAAAGCCCTCGGTCCTGCGTTCAATAAACTCCCTGTTCTCCCACCCGTTTTTCAGTATTACGTGTATAAGGCCGTTCATGAGGGCTATATTGCTGCCGGGGCGGAGATTGAGCCATACATCAGCACGCTTTGCCATCCATGTAAGCCTCGGGTCCCCCACAATAAGCCGGGCGCCGTTGCGGAGCGCCTTCTTGAGATAAATGGAGACAATGGGATGCGCCTCCGTGGGGTTTGACCCGAACAGAAACAGGGTGTCGATCTCCGGCATCTGCGCCAGTGAATTGGTGGCGGCTCCCGCCCCCAGACTGGTGGCCAGACCGGCCACAGTAGGAGCGTGTCAGACACGCGCGCAGTTGTCCACGTTGTTGCTTCTGAGGGATGTCCTGACCCATTTTGCAAGGAGGAAGTTTTCTTCGTTTGTGCACCTCGAGGAAGAAAACGCACCGACTGCGTCCGGGCCGTACTTCTTCAGCAGGGCCTTGAACCTTGAAGCCACAACTTCAAGTGCCTCATCCCATGAAGCCGTGACGAATTTCATTCCCTTCCTGATAAGCGGGCTCTTTATCCTCTCGAAACTGTGTATGAAGTCATAGCCGTAACGTCCCTTGATACACAGGTTGCCGTGATTAACGGGGGCGTCGTAAGCGGATGTGACCTTCACCACCCTGCCGTCCTTGACATTCAGGTCGAGATTGCACCCGGTGCCGCAGTAACCGCACGTGGTCCGCACTTTTTTCATTTCATAGGCCCGCCCCTTGCCTATGGACTTTTTGTCCGTAAGCGCGCCTGTGGGGCAGGTGGATACACACTGGCCGCAGAACTCGCAGTTCTCCAGTGTACGAGGCTTGCCGAAGGCCGTATCAGGCATTGCGTGAAAGCCCCTTCCCGTGAGGTCGATCGTTCCGGCCATAACGACTTCATTACATATCCTTACACATCTTCCGCACAGGATACATTTGTTGGGCTCGTATCTTATGAAGGGATTGGCCTCCCTGACGGGCAGATTCCATTTCTCCCCCTCAAAGCGGCTTCCGTCCACTCCGTATTCATAGGACAGGTCCTGCAGCGCACAGTCCCCCGTCTTTTCGCATCTCATGCAGTCATTGGGATGATTGGACAGTAAAAGCTCGATGAGGTTTTTTCTTATCCTCCTGATGGTATTGGTCTCCGTGGTGACGGCCATATTATCCGCCACAGGCGTGGTGCACGCAGACAGCGGCCTCGGCACACCCCTGACATGCACGATGCACAGGCGGCATCCGCCGTAGGGCTCAAGACGGTCGTCATGGCAGAGGGTGGGTATGCGGACACCCACCCTTCTTGCGACCTGAAGGATCGTCTCATCTTTCTCACAAGCGGCCTCAATGCCGTTTATCGTTATCTTCAACTTTCTGTCAGACAAATCAACCTCCCGTTACAGGAATTTATTATGAAAGCTAATCCCACAAGTATTCAACCATATTCATGAACTTATCATTCATGCTGCGCAGGATTTCACAGATCTCAATGGCAAGATCACACACGATTTTATAGGCAATATGCGGATTTTCCTGCAGAAATTTGTCCATATCCGCCTTCTTGATTACAAACACCTTGGACCTCTCCACCGCCTCCACCGAGGCCGAGTGCGACCGTCCGTCAAGAAGGGAGAGTTCGCCGAAAAAGTTGTCCTTTTTCAGGATGGCCAACACCTGTTTATTGCCGTCCTTGGTCTTCCTCGTAACCCTGAACTTGCCTGAATTGATGATATGGAGGCCCTGCTGACGGCTGCCCTCTTCCCAGACTACGGTACCCTTGGGAAATGTGACATCCTTGATAATCGCCGAGACTTTTTTCAGCTCACTATCCGAAAGGTCCCTGAATAATGATATTTTCCTTAATCGTTGCAAAGTCGGCATAATTCATTCCTCCTTAAAAAACCCTCATCATAGAATTGAACCAAACGGGCAGGCATCATAACACGCCCCGCACTTTATGCATTTTTCCTTGTCAATAACCGCCTTCTGCTTCTTTTCCCATATAACGGCCCCCGACGGGCATGCCCTGAAGCACTTGCCGCACATCCTGCAAAGCTCGGCGCTTACTGTATACCGGCGCAAAGACTTGCACACCCTGGCCGGACAGATACCGTCTTTTATGTGCGCCTCGTATTCATCCCTGAAGAAATTGATGGTTGACAGAACAGGATTCGGTGCCGACTGTCCCAGGCCGCACAATGATGAGAGTTTTATGTCCGTTCCAAGCTCCATGAGGAGGTCGATGTCGCCTTCCTTTCCCCTGCCCTCCGTGATTCTCGTCAGTATCTCAAGCATCCTCTTGGTGCCGACCCTGCATGGAATACACTTGCCGCATGATTCGTTTCCCGTAAATGTCAGGAAGAACCTCGCCATGTCCACCATGCACGTAGTGTCATCCATAACAACCATACCGCCGGAGCCCATCATTGAGCCTATGCTGATCAGCGACTCATAGTCCACGGGCATGTCGATGTGGGATGCGGGGATGCAGCCGCCCGAGGGCCCGCCGGTCTGAACGGCCTTCAACCGGCGATTCGTCTTTTCCATGCCCCCGCCGATATCGTAAATAATCTCTTTCAGGGATATGCCCATGGGCACTTCTATCAGGCCGGTGTTTTTGATCTTGCCTGTCAGGGCGAAAACCTTTGTGCCCTTGCTCTTTGCCGTGCCGATGGAAGAGAACCATGAGGCGCCCTTTGTAAGGATCGACGGGAGGTTTGAAAGGGTCTCCACGTTGTTGATCACCGTGGGTTTGCCCCATAATCCCCTTACAACAGGGAAGGGGGGCTTGGGGCGGGGCAGCCCGCGTTCTCCTTCAATGGAGGCAATAAGGGCGGTCTCCTCACCGCAGATAAAGGCACCTGCGCCTTCCTTGATGCGGATATCGAAATCGAATCCGCTCTTAAAGACGTTTTTCCCGAGGAATCCCTTTTTCTCCGCTTCCCTGATAGCCGTTCTGAGGCGTTGAATTGCAAGGGGATATTCAGCGCGTATATAAATGTAGCCGTAATTGGCACCGACCGCATACCCTCCGATAATCATACCCTCGATAACGGAATGTGGGTTGCCCTCAATGATGGACCGGTCCATGAACGCACCCGGGTCGCCTTCATCGGCATTACAGATAATGTATTTGGTCTTCTCCCTTGATTTATGGCAGAATTCCCATTTAAGGCCGGTCAGGAATCCTGCACCGCCCCTGCCCCTGAGACCCGATGTCCTCACCACGTCTATCACCTCAAATGGGTCAAGCGACAGGGCCTTTTTCGCTCCTTCATATCCCCCTATTGCAATATAGGCCGTGATGTCCTCGGGGTCTATCTGCCCGCACTGCTTGAGGAGTATCTTGGTCTGCCTGTCATGAAATGCGTGGTAATCAGGGCCTACGAGCCATTCGTCTACAGGATTGCCGCTGATTATGTGCTCCTCGACGATACGGTTTACCTTGTCCGGCGATACGAGTTGGTATGTGAATGTCTTTCCGTTGCGGACGACGTCGACAAGCACATCCTTTGCACAGAACCCCCGGCAGCCTGTCTTGCCGACGCACTTTTTGCGGACTGCGGCCCTGACTTTACGGGCGGCGAGCGCTTTATTGAATTCATCAATGACTTCCTGGCTCCCGGCTGCCAGTCCGCCGGTGCCTACACAAACCCTGATAACCAGATCCTTTAAACTATTATCGTTCACCATGTTAAAGTCAGCTTATCTCCTTTATCATTTCCGGCACCCTGTCGACGGTCATCTTCCCGAATACTTTTTTGTTTACAATAAATACAGGGGCGATACTGCAGGCGCCTACACATGCAACACTCTCTATTGTAAACTTGCCGTCCCTGCTGGTGTCTTCACCTTCAGGGATCGCAAGATGCTCCCTCAGCCTGTTGATTATAGGGGCCGAGCCCTTCACATGGCATGCGGTTCCGCAGCAGCCGGTTATAATATTTTCACCGCGCGGCCTGAGATAAAACTGCGCATAAAAGGTGGCCACGCCGTAGAAGTTGCTTGCAGGGATATTAAGCCTTTCCGAAAACCAGTTCACCGCGTCTTCACGGATATATCCGAAACTCTCCTGCATATCCTGGAGTATGGATATGACATTGCCTTTTTCCCTGTGATACTTATCAAGAATTTCGCGACATTTTTTTTCGATCATGAAACCCGCCTTTTTCCCGGAATTAAAGTAATCTGTTCGTGCGGTTCTTATGAACCACCACGCTCAAAGTCCAGCGTGAACATTCATTTTATCCAAACAATATTCCTTAAATCAAACGCATATAAAGGCATAAGGAAAATTAATAACGGGCTTTTTATCCAGCATCAAGGTCTATTATCACCGCCGATTCATCACATTCAGGGAACTTGTGGCACTTGAGGCATTCCCCCCATATCTTGTGGGGAAGGCTGTTTTTGTCTATATCCCTGAATCCCAGCTCCGTGAAAAACCCCGGATTGTATGTGAGGGCGAATACCCTTTTGATGCCCAGTGCCCGTGCCTCTCTCAGGCTTCGCCTGACCAGTCTTTTACCGATGCCCCTGTGTTGGTATTTCCCTGACACGGCGACAGAGCGGATCTCTGCGAGGTCTTCCCAGAGGATATGCAGGGCTGCGACGCCGATCACCGTTCCGTTGTTTGTGCATACAATAAAGTCGCGTATGTTCTCATATATCTCGTTCAGGGAGCGCGGCAGCATGGCGTTTTTGTTTGCAAATGCGTTAACCAGCGAGTGTATGGCCTTTGCATCACTGATTACCGCCTTTCTGACTTTAAATCTCACGATTGATTTTTTCCCGCGGGCTCCCATGACAGTTTCCCCTTACAGTGGCATAAAAATACCGGTGTTCAAAGGGTGCATGCAAAACATTAAAGTCTATTATAAAGATCAACAAGAATTCCCTCCCTCAGGCCGTAGTTGCTTACGGTGATTTCACTGAAACCGAATGCCTCCATCAACCTAAGGAGTATAAGCGCTCCCGGCACAATGATGTCAAGCCTCGCGGGTTCGAGGCCGATGTATCCCGCCCTTTCCCTTGCCGGCATAACCGAGATGGCTGAATAGATGTCCTTCACCTGATCCAGGCGGAGCCTGGAGTTGTGAATGCGGTCATGTTCGAATGTCACAAGGCTTTGCGTTACGGCGGATAGTGTTGTTATTGTTCCGGCGGTGCCGATAAAAACAGTCTCCGGCCCGCACAATCCTGCAAAGTGCTCCACCGCCCGCCTGACCCGCCGGGAAATCTCCCCTTCCATCAGGGTTAAATCCCTGCCCGCGGGCGGATCCTCTTTCATGTACCTGCCTGCCAGATACACTACCCCCAGGTTCAGGCTGCATACGGACAGCGGCCTGCCGTTGCGGGCGAATATCAACTCCGTGCTGCCCCCTCCGATATCGGTAAGCAGCGCCGACGCGGGTACAGGCATGTCTATCAGCATGCCCGAGGCCGTTATCCTTGCCTCTTCTTCGCCGCTTATGATTTTTATGTCGAGCCCTGTCACCCGTCTTGCCTTCTTTATGAACTCCGCGCTGTTTGCGGCCTCGCGCAGGGCGCTCGTTGCAACGGCCGATGTCCTGTAGACATTCAGGCGTGATATGGTGTCACTGAATCCTTTAAGCACTGACAGGCTCCTGCTGACAGCATCTTCAGACAGGAGGCCTTTGTCATGAATTCCCTCGCCGAGCCGGGTGATTATCCGTTCGGAGTGAATCTCCCGCAAGGAGAAACTGTCTTTCCGCGGGTCGTGATGCACCTCTGCGATGAGGAGCCTGAATGTATTTGTGCCTATATCTATTGCAGCGAGGGGATTCCTGTCCACAGGGAGATTATAAGACAAACAGAGGATTTTTTCTGGTTCGTATTAATATCTGCCGTGTCTGAAAATCAGACGGCCGGGCCTTCCCTCAGGAAGCGCTCCGCCTGGTCCGGGCCTGCTGATCCAGAAGCCCTGTATCTGGTCGCAGCCGTTTTCCTTCAGGAAATCCGACTGGGCCTTGGTGCCCACACCCTCGGCGATAACATCCAGATTCAGGCTGTATGCCATGGCAATGATCGCTTCAACTATGGCGGTGGCGTCAGGATTGTCGGAAATGTCACTGACAAAGCTCCGGTCGATCTTGAGCCTGTCGATGGTGAACCGTTTCAGGACACTCAGGGATGAATACCCCGTGCCGAAATCATCGATTGACAGGCAGATGCCTTTCTGCTTGAGCTGCTGAAGGGTCGTCAGGGTCAGTTCGGTCTCCTGCATCACGGCGCTTTCAGTAAGCTCAAGCTCAAGGCGCTCCGGTGCAAGCCCGGACATTTCCAGGGCCGTGTCAATGCTTGTCATGAAGCACGGGTTCTGCAGTTGCCGCTGTGAGATATTGACCGCTATATTAATCTCCTGCAGGCCGGCGTCCTGCCATGCCTTGTTCTGGAGGCATGCGGCCTGCAGCACCCACTCCCCGATAGGCAGGATCAGTCCTGTCTCCTCCGCGAGGGGGATGAAGTCCGCGGGCATCATGAACCCGATCTCGGGGGATTCCCAGCGGACAAGGGCCTCCATGCCCGTAACCCTGCCGGAGGCCAGGTCGATCTGCGGCTGGTAGTGCAGGACAAACTCATTATGCTCCAGGGCCTTCCTCAGCCTTGATTCAAATGCCATGTATTCCAGGGCCTTGATGCTCATGGCAGGATGGTAAAACTGAAAATTGTTCCGCCCGAGCTCTTTCGCCCGGTACATGGCCGTATCCGCATTCCTGAAAAGCGTAACCGCATCCACACCGTCCGAAGGGTAGATGCTTATCCCGATGCTTGCGGTCAGCATCAGTTCGTGTCCCTTGAACCTGAACGGTTCAGACAGCACGGAGAGGATTTTTCTTGCAACCGCGGCCGCGTCCTCCATTTCCCCGACTTCGTCCAGGAGCACGGCGAACTCGTCGCCGCCGGGCCTTGCTATTGTGTCCGCCTCCCTCAGGCACGATTTGATTCTCTTTGCCACGTACCTGAGCAGCAGGTCGCCGATGTGATGCCCGAGGGAATCGTTGATAATCTTGAATCTGTCCAGGTCAATGAACATGACCGCCAGTTTCCTGTCGTGGCGTTTCGCGCGTTTCAGTTCCTGGCTGACCCTGTCATGATACAGGTGGCGGTTCGGCAGGCCGGTCAGGGTGTCTGTTGTGGATAAATGGGATATCCTCTGGTTCCGTTTCTCAAGGAGACTGTTTGTGGCGTGCAATTCCCTCGAATTCATATCAATGGCGCTCTCCAGCAAGCTCCGTTCAAGGTCATGATGATTGTACGCCTGGTCGATTTCAGAAAGGAATTTCCGGAACCTGCCGGACTGAAAGGCCGGTTCCGTGGTATAAAGCTCTCCCAGGCACTCCCTGAGTTGGGTTTCCAGCAAATGATTCATGGCAATTATCCCTCTTGTTCCGAATTATGAAAAAAAAGCCTTATCCGTACTGACTTTCTACTATATATATATAATCGTCAATTGCAGAATTTTTCTTAAATGCGGACCAGTAATGCGGTGTAACTCTCAATAGCAAGGCCTTGCCTTGCCCTTTTTGCCTTCCGGAAAATCAAGCTACTCTTGATGTCGCAGCCTCGTTATAGGAGGGGTCAAAGAGGCGGAGGTGTTTTATAATCTCAAATGCCGATATCTGTCCGGGCGAGGCGGCCCGGTCGATAAACCCGTAAGTCAGGAGTGAGCCTGTCATGGGATTGATGATCCGTGATATCAGACCCGCCCTGCCAAGTGAAATAGTGACTATTCCGGCGTCCCTGTTTTCTATCGTGAAATGAATCAGTTCGCTGAGATCTTTGTTATCAGCGGCATGCACTGCAATCTTGACGATCCGGGCGCCGAGGTCTTTCCCCCTGCGCAGAAGTCCCATCAGAACATCGCGCTCCGGTGTTTCGCTGAAATTGTGATAGGACGCCATCAGCATCCTGCCGTTTTCCCTGCACAGTCCCGAGACCTTCTCTATCAGGCCGCCGGAGCTTAATTCAACATCGAGTACTTCGGCAAAGGAAAGAACCTCTCTGAATATCCGATACCTTCTGTCATCATCAATCTCCCGCTCGCCTCCCTCTTCCCTGGACCTTATGGTTGCAATAAGAGGTTTGCCGTATCTGCGCTTCACCGATGAGAAGATATCGATAATGTCGGAAATGCCTTCCACATCAAGCATATCCACGCGGATTTCCATTATGTCCACCTGCTGTACCGCATCCGCCGGCATGTTGAAATCCGTGGATACCGTGCCGACCACTACCGGCCGTTTACCAAGCTCTATGTCGCCGATTTTCATCTTGCTCACCGTGTGCCTGTTGAAGGATACAATAATTCTAACAATCCCCCTGAACACTGTCAATGAATGCAGCATCGCAAAGACCCGTATGCTATGATAAGCGTTATGAAGATCATCGACATACATACACACGGCGCCGGGGGTGCCGACACATCCGCTGCCTCGGCGGATCAGATACTGCACATGGCTGAAATACACGGCAGCCGGGGGGTTTCGGAGATCATCCCCGCCGTATTTCCCTCCACGATCGGCACAATGCGTAAGGACATGGAGGCAATCAAACAGGCGATTGAAAGACAGATGACCGGACAACAGCGGGGCACGTCCTCCCGCATAGCCGGCATATACCTTGAAGGCCCTTTTCTGAACCGTTCAAGATGCGGTGCCCTTGACCCGCTGTCATTCCTTGAGCCTGCGGAGCACACCCTCAGGCAGCTCATTGAAGGGTTCGAGGATGTCGTGAAAATAATAACCATTGCCCCTGAGCTCCCTGGTGCGGCAAGACTGATCAGGGCCGTATCCGGTATGGGAATCACTGTGAGCATGGGGCATTCGGATGCCTCATATGCGGAGGCGGAGGCAGGCTTTCACGCAGGGGCGCGGGGGATCACGCACATCTTCAATGCAATGAGGGGGATTCACCACAGGGAGCCCGGAATTGCGGGGTTCGGGCTCATGCACCGGGATGTTTACATTGAGGTCATCGCCGACCCATTCCATCTTGATCCGGGGGTGATTGAACTTATATTTAGAGTAAAGAATCCGGACAGGATAATCATCATCTCCGACACAGTAAGAGAGAGCCTGACAAAACCGGCGCACGAAAGGATAACAGGTGAGAGAGATAAACTCTCCGGCGGGTCCATGACCGTTGCGGAGTCAACCGCGGGATTGATACGGATGGGGCTGGACAGAGACCTTGTCATGAAATCCATTTCCGAAAACCCCGAGAGATACCTCCGCGGCTGATGCCGCAACAGGTATGTATGTAACTGTAAGCCCTATAATTACAAATATCGACAGCAGGACGGAAGGGTTTGCGGATTTATGCAAGATTTAGAGCGGATTTGAGATTGATAACTGCCGGGTTATTGACTATTGCCCCGCTGAAAAGTTAGGGTAAAGACCGCTGGTACTTCCATTTTTAGGTTTAAATTAACCTTAATGTTGCACAAACAGGCAGAGGAGTCTGCACCGCTGACGGTATTTTATGCCACTGTAAGGTGAAGGACAACTTATCAATTACCGGAGGTTGGAGGATGATGAATGACATCCCTGATAAAATCAATCTTGAACTCGACAGGCCGTGCTATACCGGCTCTGTCCAGAAGCTCTATGATGTTCCGG